>CAITEL010000238.1 GCA_903891375.1 uncultured Neisseriaceae bacterium | reverse complement strand
GCTGGTAGTTCAATAAATTATACCCGTGAGGATATAAAGGAGGCTAAAGAGCAATACAAGCAGAAACCATTAACATACCCAGAGGCTTTAAGAATGGCTAGCTTTGGAATGGGTCTTTTAAATACAGGTGTATCAATGGGGTGTATGCTTTATGCAAAAGACAACGTGAGTACATCTTATAAAATACCAGAAGGAGATAAACAAGAATTAGCTGGCCAGCTAGCTTTAATAATAATGGACTATCAAGTTAGATTTCCAATGGTGTTTATTTTTATAGCTACTTTATTGATAACATTCTCAGGTTCATTTAAAAGAGCGCATGAAAATAGAAAAATGGTTATCCAGGCAGAGAAGAAAATAAAAGAGAGGATACAAGACAAGGTTGAAGAGAAGGGTGTTAATAGTTTTGAAGATTTAAATCAGGGAGATATTAACAAGATAGTTAAACAAGCAGCTGAAGAAGTTAAAAACGAAACACCAACAGCCGTTGTTAATGGTAAAATAAAAGTACCAAAAGCTAGTTTTAAATCTAGAGGTGGTCAGCCTAAAGCATAATGGAAAGACATATAGAAATAAATAAGGGAGAGAAAAGAGTTAATTTCTTCTATATGTTTATTGGTGGAAATAGAACCGGTAAATCAACAACAGCTGTAAAACAAGCAGTTGAATGGAATAATGCAAGAGACCCAAATGAGTACTCAATAATCGCATTTGACCCACAGAAAAGATTAAGGGATGCTATTGGTGATGATAGAGTTGATATTCTTATAGACCCAGAGGATAGGGATTGGGCATGGAAAATAAAAGATGTAAAAGATGCTTTGGTATTTCTAGATGATTATAAAATACTTAATGATAAATCAATACCAGCAAAAGGGTTGATAACATTAATGGCTAATCGTTCAGAGAATAATGTAGATATTATAATGATATGCCATCATCCTATTTTTATATTGAGTCAACTTTGTAGCTTTATAACACACTTTTTTATATTCAGAACAAATGTAATGAAAAAGTCTTTTAGTGATAGGATACCAGATGCAAATGATTGTATCCAGTCATCTATAGAGATAAATAAGTATGTTAAACATAAATATGGCGGAGATATGGAGGTGTATGCAAAGCAGTGCGTTTCAAATGATATGAAGTTTCCTTATATAGTAGTTGATACTATATCAGGTAAAAGAATAGCTGTAAATATGGATAAAAAAGAGAAAGTAAAATAATGGACCTAAATGAATTAGCTAAAAATCAAAGTAGCACTTTGAAAAAGGGTTTTAGCACGGGTAATTTTGTATTAGATATGCTTATGGCTAATAAAAAAGTTAAACGTGGTGTTGTAATTGCGTTTGTATTAATATTCATACAGATATCATGGGATATTTATTCATTAATTAAAATTTTATAAAATGGGAGAGAAGAAAAAAGAGAACCCGATATTGAAACAAATGTCAGGTCCACTACAAAAACAAATCTTTGGTCAATTAGAGTCATTTATGCCAATAATAAAAGAAGCAGTTCCATTTGTTTCAAATAAGATAGATGAATTTCTATCAGATGGCAAAATGATAGTTATTAAAAAAATAGGCACTAAGGTATATGGTATTATTGTAAATACAAATGAATTTTATTCAATAACAAATAATGAGTCTATAGCCGTTCCATGTAAGGACCTGGACGGTAATGATATGTTATATTCAACAGACAAATTAGTTCAGATGATAATGTCTGGACAATTAGGATAGTTTTTTACATTTTCGAGGGCACAAAAAAAATTGTTCATAGGGCGCATTTTTTTTTGATATACCTTTGTGTATCTGTAATTTTGCATCATAATAATATAAACAATTAAATAGTAAAACAATGGACGCAGCACAAACAGGTATGAGTGCACTTATTGCAGCAAAAGGTAAGGGAGTTGGTATCGCACCAATTACACCACAAGCAGCTATAGGTTTAGCATCATCAAACGCAGTTTCAGGTCCAGTAGGTGATTTATCACTTCCTGGCGTTAGTCTACCGCCAGGGTCAGAAGGTCAGAGTATTTTGGCTAATCCAACAGGTGGTATCAGTCAAGGTCATTCAACAACGAAAGTTGAGACTAGACAACAAAAACCAACAGGTGAGAATAATCAAATTCAGTTTAACATTGTTAATACAATGGTCGCTGGAAGTGATAGGGTTCTTATCGGTTCGGTACTCGCATTTACAGGTTCATCAGTTTTCTTTAAACCACTTGGTGGTGGTGCTGTTTCAACCAGCGCTGCAGACAATGCCTTAGTAGCTGACCAAAATGGTCCTATGGTATTGGCGGTTCAAGGGTTTAGTCAAATGGTGAACATTTCTCCAGTTATTCTTGGTCAGGTTCAAACGAACTCAACTACGCCGGCTCAGCAGAGTCCGCAGATGTTGCTTGGTGAAATCGCTTATGATTTTACACAGACAACCATGAATATCAACACAGCTATTCAACAAACTAGATTCGACACGAATCAGAATGTGAATAAGCAAAGAGACTCCTACATTTTAGGTCCGAATAACTTCTTAACTATTCCGACTTATGCAGGTGCATCCATGACAATTGTCTTAACGGTAACCGGTGGTGCAACTACCCGTAACTTCAGACACATGGGAGATGTAACAAATTAAGTTTCTTCCCTTTCTCTCCATTAGCCCGCTATGAGTAATCGTAGCGGGCTTTGTGGCGTGAAAAATAAATTAATGGCAAAGTCAATAGTAAATATAGATAGTATGGCAACACAAACATTTTCAGAGGCTACAAAAACGGATACAATTCGTCATGGTATAATTGTTAATGGACAAAAGTCATACCATAAAACAGTTACCACAAAACCAGTTGCTATTAATTTGAATTTAATTCGCAGGGGTGACGAGAGAGAGACAATGCGCCTAATTTTTGCATTAGACCCACAAGCGGTTCGTGATGCTTTTATGAAAATTGGTTACGACCAAATGAATAGCAGTGCCGATATGGAGAAACTTATCACGCTTCATAAAACTGGATGGGATACAAACGGTGGTTTTAGAACAAAGAAGGATAATAAGCCATACAGATTTAATGCTTACGAGATATGTCAAAATGTTAAAATCAGACATACCGATACACCGTTAAGGCACGCAGTTATTAAAAATGCAATAACTTTAGTTTAACATGGATTTAAGCACGATATTAGTTGTGGGTATAGTTTTAATCGTATTGGTTTATGGTATTTATGTTTATTATGGCATAAAAGGTGCTAGTGGTTTAATTGATAGTATAAAATCTTCGGTATCATGAATGGGTTAATATATATTGGTATAGCTGTAGTCCTCTTGATTGCTTATCTTATTTACGAGCAAAGCAAGAATAATGAGGCACAAGCAAGAGCAATGGAATATCAAGCACAAATAGGTGGAGTAACAAGTATCTCAATGTATAATGCAAAAACGGTTAATGGGATAGGCGGTGGTTATTTGAATTTTCTTGGTGGTCTATCACATGATTTGGCTCCGGCTTTAAATAAATTAATAGGCGGAATATAAAATGAATAATAAAACAATTTGGATAGTAGCTGGCGTTGCAGTCGTAGTTATTATCATAATAATTTTAATAAGTGGCAGTAAGTCAAAAGCTGCGCCAGTTATGTATAATCAGCAACCAAAAGCAACAAGCTGGTTGGATTTTGGTATAGCATTTATAAATGACGCAACAAAAATAGCTACAAAAGGTGGCAATCCAAACACAGGTGGTTATACAGCACCGGATGGGTCGCCATTGTTAGACCCTTCAAGACCTTACGATCCAGCTACAAACCCATCAGTATCACCATTATCAAATTATAACGTATAGTGAATTGGAAATGGTCATTACTGCTTTTAGCAGCAATTTTAATAATAGTCTTTAGTTGGAAGAAAATAAAACTCCTTGTTAAAGAGTATAGAGCACCAGATGGTACAGCTTTAGTCGACCCAACAAAGCCTTATAGTTACAGCACGAATCCATCAGTGGTTATTACATCGGATTATAACAATTAAAAATAGTAGAATATGAAATGGTATTGGATAGTTGGTATTGTGGTTTTTGTTTTAATTGTATCTGGTCTTATCTTTCAGTACAAATTGGCGAAACAAGGTAAACAAAATGTAGATGTATGGCACGACCCGATGGCTGGATTGACTGATGCACAGAGACATGATGGTAGTTTTTATTGAAATAATTAATTTAAAATAGTAAAATAATGAAATGGTATTATTGGGCAGGGATTATTATTGTAGTTTTATTAGCTGGTTATTTAATGTATAGAAATTACTATGGATTAAATAATTCAAAGGTAACTGGCGGTAGTATAAGGATGGCGGGTGATAAGTTCTCAGATAGATATGATGGTAATGTTTATTAGTGGTTAATTAAAAATAGTAAAATATGAAATGGTATT
>CAITEL010000237.1 GCA_903891375.1 uncultured Neisseriaceae bacterium | reverse complement strand
TCGACTTAGATGATATTGTGAAAAGTTTAGAATTGGTGTAAGTGAGCATATGAACTAACTGCCAAAAATTAATAATAGCAGTGATTTAAGCGCAATTTCGGAAAAATCTGGGATTTACGCATGGAACCCCAATTCGAGTATTAAGTTTTGCCCTCGCCATGATTCTTGGCAAAAAATATTTGGGTAAGTATAAATTGCTTCATTTTGCCGACCATAAATCAAAATATAAGAGAGTTGCAAACAAAGTGCGCCAAAAAAAGTTTTTATATCATTATTCTTTAATGATAACCAGTACTCACAAAATTCGTTTAATTCATCATCTTCTGAAAATACCATATGTAAATAAAAATATAGTTCACCAGAGTTATAATTGATACTTGTTTTATCAACACCACTAAACTTGGATGGCATTGGTCTAAAAATTTCTTTCATTCGAACTCCATAAATACAATGTTATGTTATATGAGCCATTTATCTTTTATGGAATAGTCTCCAACGTAATTTCAATATCATTTGGCTACTACATCTATTTCAAAGATGCCTCTATAAATGTTGATAAACATGGAATAGACAAACCAATTCCAATAAGCATTTTTATTCCTAATAATCTTCTTGAAAAATACCATAAAAGAAAACATTTATTGAAATACTTTGAACTTATCCCACAAAAAACTTCAATATCTACTGCCTATTTTATTGGTGCTTATCATAAATTAATTACCTCACCAAAAGGAACTCCGATATATTCCATAGAGTTTAATCATTTGAATCAACTTTGGATTGAATGGAATAAATAATCAGAGATCATTTGCGTCTACCTTTCCCCAAAAATCAATCTCAGTTATAATTTCTTTTTTTGTTCTAACTTCTTTTTTGATTAATTCGAGTATTAAATTTTGTCCCCGCCAAGGCTCTATACAAAATATCTCAGGTAACATATAATATGTTTCATTTTGTCTGCTATGTTTCATTATAAATGATAATTGTAAACAAATAATACCTAACATATTTTTTATGCTGGATGTCTTTAACGACAACCAATACCTACAAAAAGAATCAAAACTATTATACTCTGCAAGGTTTTCCCACAAATAATAATAAAATTCACCTAAATTGTAGTTACTACTAGTTTTATTTATGTTAAATTTCATTGTTTGATAGCTCTATAATTTTTAACTGTTCTCCGTCTTGAGATACCATCGCAGGTACATGTTGTATTTTTAACTTTTGTGTATATTTACCATTCTGGTCATAGAAAAACCAGATTTTAAATTGTTTATCCAATTTCATAAATGAGCCTTGAGTTAAAACAATTTTACTAGTTACAGAATCATTTTTTACATGGTTAACCGCCCATTGAACTTGTTTAGGATTATTCCCATTAATAAATAATAGTTGCACATCGAACGGTTTATACTTTAATGCATTGTATAACCCAGTTTTAGCAATCATATGACCACTACCATCGGTTAAATCATGTTTTAATTCAATCATTGGTTTGTAGTACCATGTTTTAGTTTCAACCGCATCTGTTATATTAGCTATTGGCTTTGGATTATTAATTTGATTTTTTGCATTTGCCACTGCTTGATTTTGAATTTGTTGCCACTGTCCATTTTTCATCATTGTAGTTGCCTTTGCTTTTATCCATTCAATCATATCTGGTTCAGCTATTGGATAAACTTTGGCAACAACACCTAAGTCTTCTGCATGACCAAAAAAAGACATTCCAATAAATAATAACGTTAGTAATTTTTTCATCATAAATTTCTCATAACTAGTTGTGTATATTTTTCTTGTAGTTCTGGTGTTGTTGCATTGTATGCACCAATTGCTTTACGGGTAAATCCATACTGTTTAATATTTTGAGCTAATATCCACGCCCCTATTTGTATATTTTTGCACCCATCTAATAATTCTGCCTCAGAAATTCCCACTCGCTTTAATTTTGGTAACCACGTCGAATTAATTTGCATAATACCTACGTCGTAACTATGATTAGAATTTATATGTATCGCCAATGGGTCTAACTTTGTTTCAGTTTTTGCTATTGCTTTTAATAATTGTGTTGGTATCTTGTATTGCTTAGATGCCACATTAAAACATTTAGCTAGATTTGCTGTATATCCAAAATTAATACATAAAATACTATATAATGCTCCTATAAAATACTTATTCATGTCATCTATTCCTCACAAAATTTACACGTTAAAATATTATTAAAAAAGCAATAAAAATCACTTGACTTTTTACCGATGTATGCGGTATAATATTGCATGTAAGTACCCAAATGTGATATAATTCTCTTTATAAAAGGAAAGCAAATGTCAGAAATAAAAATAAATACCCAAGAACAAATTGGCAATGCAATTATTAACAAATTTGTGAATGAAGAAATCATGACTAAATCCGAATTAGATAGCAAACTTGATGCCGTAATGGCAAAGTATACCCTCCATATGGATGCTAAATTTGACTTAATAGATTCCAAATTCAATTCAATGGACACCAGAATTAGCTCTATTGAAAATGAAATGCGTAGCAATTTCCATAAGGTTGACACTAGGTATAATTGGATTATAGGTGTAACACTTTCTGTTGGTGTTGCTATATCTGGTTTAATAATCACGTTATTCAATCTTTCCTCACATATTCACTAATAAAGTGCCTCATTCTACCAATGAGGCTTATTTTAAAATAAGACTTTTATGCCAAATTCAGAAGCAAAAAAACTTGCAAATAGAAAATATGCAAACTCTACTAGAAAACAAAACTTTACGCATATTTCACTTCCTAAAACTACACACCAACGCCTAAAACAAGTTGCAGAACAAGAAAACTGCACTATGATTCAACTAATTGAAAACCTTTTAGATTTAAAACCCTCTTCTTCTTAATTTACACATCATTTGCCACTTTAATTTTTTTTGAGGTGTTTCGCACATATATGATGTAGAAAGTAACTAATTATTGTTGTAATTATTATTCGAGTAAGAATCCAAATACTATCTGCTACACTTTTCCAGCTCCACTCCACAACATAATATAATAAGAAACATGCAAAACAAATACTTCCAGTAATCCAAAGAATTTTAAATACATAATAAATAAATTTCAAAATACTATCTTTTTCCATAATTAATAACTATTCTCCCATTATTAAAAGTTCATTAATTTTATATTAATGTTTATTTTTCCATTCATTAATGATATTTGTTGCATCATTTACCGCTCTACTCTGTGTTTTATTTTGAGTAGTCCCATTTGTAAAATTATTATTGTCAATCATCTGATTAACGTCAATGGAATTCATTAAATCATTAAAATAATTTCCTTTTGAAAAGTCAATCTGACTAATCATGCTAACCGTAACTCCACCACAAAGACCATTGGTATGATTAATCTGGTCAGTGTATTTATTGCCACCAGTATAAATATTGAGCAATCCTTGATCATAAGCAGCCAAATTAATATCTAAAGATACTTTTGAGGTAAAACAACACCATTGCTGCAAAGTTTGTCGTGGTTCACCACCAATACATTTATTGAATATTGGATCTCTCATTGAACAATGAGCACAAAAGTTTGGATTTGTAAATCCACCCGCCCATGCTAGCTCACCTTTAATTGCATCACTTGCAGTAGCGTCATCGTCACCACCCTCACAATAGTCAGCAAAATGAACACAAAGACCATTAATTAATGGTTGATTTGGTGAATCATGCCAACCAAAATGGTCACCGCCACTTGAACGAGTTATACCTTCATCGGCAAATGTAATACTTTTGATATTATTAGGGTCTGGTTCTGATTTTTGTCTATTCCAAGCTAAATTAACTGATACGTCAGATAAATAAGACTTAAATGCAGTCAAACCTTTTAAGTCCTGTACAGTATCCTTATTAATAGTTACTGAAACAACTTGATTATTGTTTACCCCAATATGCTGATTTCTTGAATTGTTACCATCAAAATTAATGCCTTCGTCTTGATTTACAATTTTACTTCCAGTGTAACGTTGTAAATTAACTGAATTATTTATACCATTATTATTGTCATTGGATAATCCATAACTGATGCTACTACCCATAATATTTCCACTACCTGATGTTGCTTGGGAATATAAATTTCTATCCGAAGCTCCATAACCAGTTGGTACCCCAGCCTGTGTGAAAAAATCATGATTAATCATACAATCTGCTCCACCATTATTCCAGCTCCCTGGTTGACCTGCCTGAAAAGCATACATATAGCAACTAAAATACTTTCCTGAAAATAAAGCACAACTCATTGGATCATTTTTATCTGGACATTGCATATCTTGTTCCATTGCTTGCCCCATCTGAATATACGCAATAGCCTGCCCCATATTTTTAGCATTATCTGCCGACGGAGGCTTAGGGTCAAAACATTTTTTTGCTGTACCAGATTCGCTATTTGCACACACAACATTTGTACACACACGGCTTTCTACATCGGCATATCCGCCAGCACAAGAATATTCACTTTGATATTTATTACATTTTCCCGTAATATAATCTTTATCAATACATGTATTTTTATTTAATGTACAGTCTGAATTTTTGCGATATATTCCGCAAGTATCAATAGTATCCGTGCATAAAAACTGCTCTTGCACATTCCAACAACAATCCACCCCAGTTAATCCATTTGCAGAACATGCATCAGATAAATTAAATGAAATTCCATCAATAATTTTTACTGGTTGACGATCTATGCACTGTTTATTTATTAATTTGCAATCTGCAAACACATAAAAATTTACTATTGTTAAAAATAATATTATTAATTTACTCATTGTCAGCACATCCCTTTGTATATTGATAATGTTTGACATAATTATGAGTTTTTGGTCTATCAAATGTAATATTCCATGAAGTATAGTTTCCTCCTTGGCTGGCAGATAGCGTAATGTTAATACTACAAGTAGTTGTAGAAGAATCATTACCACAATTAGTTCCAGCTTCCTGATAAAAGGTTAAGTTAGTCTGAGCACCACCTAACCAATCTATATAAAATGCTCCAATCACTCTTCTTACTGTGGTTGGCACTACCGTTATTGATCCATTTATTCCTCGACAAGGGGTTCTTTGTGATGTTGCACCCATAATCATATTTAATGACCCACCATCAAATTGCCCCGCATTGTGAATAATAGTAAACCAAGCTCTATCACCTTGCGGTATCCATGCTCCACTAACCTGCCCCACTCCACAAACACCTGGGCTACCTACTGCATGTAAAACAACACCATCTGCTGGAACTGATGGAAGTTTTTCAGTATACGGTACAATTGTGTTGCTACATTGATTTTGTTGTTTAACTCCGGCAGTACAATTATGCATCGTATTATTTATTGGAGCTTTTCTATGAATATATGAACACGTTGCATCGATAGGATCTGGGGTTGTAGAAATCCAATACCTAGATGAGAATCCTTGAGTATAAGCCTGTAATTGTCTTTGAGTGTCTTTATCCCCATATTTATTTAATGTAGTACATCTTGGGTCATCTTTGGTTTCACAATCCTTAATTGTACGTGTTCCCGAATTATAAAGATAGTTTGGGTCTCTTACCGCACTGTTGTACATATTATTTGCCCCTGTAGTTCCTGCATTTGTATTTATAGCAACAGTTGACTCAAATTTATTATTTTGTCCATAACTTGTAATATTACTATTTTGATTTAAATTTAGTTGAAATTGATTTTGTTTACCTAACTGAATGGCTTGATTAAATAATTGGGTATTATCTGCATAACAAATTATATTTACACATAAAAGAAAAAAAAATTGTTTCACTTTGCGTATACCATTAATAAGTTTACGGTTGATTCATTATAAGATTGCTCATTACTCCATGTTATCGTTACCTGTATCTTTTTAAGTAAAAGAGTTTGATAATCTAGATATTCATTTGCTGATATTTGATTAGAAAACCCAAGAAAAGTATACCCATTTAAATGCTGTAACTTTAACCCATTAGTTGCAATACTATAATGTACTGGTTTAGTTTTATTCAAATCAAGGTTCACTTGATTCGCAACTGTTATTCCGTCTACTGTGATATTAATTTGACTAATCTTGATTTTATTAACACTGCTAATAATTAATTGCCATTGATTATTAAGTGTTACACTAACTCCTGATTGTAACAACGGTATATTATTTAATTTTTTAACAGTAACTACATTTATTGATTGAGTCAATGCTGATTCAAGGGTTGGCAAAACCTGTAACTTATCATTGGTAATTGATGTTAAAGTGTCCGCTCCTACATAGTGAGATAAAGCCCCAACTAATATCATTATTTTTAATTTTTGCATAATAAGCCCTTATTAATTTGCCTCAATGAGTGAATTTATAACATCTTCACCCTCTATCAATGTTGTTTGATTAATCAAAAACGTTGGCGTAGCTCTTACTTTATATTTATCAAGCATTTCTTGTGCATAGTTCATCTTCAATTTAATTTTTTGTCGCTCTTCAGGTAACCTTAACAATCGCTTCATAGCACTATTTTGGACTAACCCAGCTACATAACTTAATGTACTAGAAGAATATGCCACCATGCCCTCAGAAACAGCTTTAAAATATGTATTTTTAAACTCCACCCCAACCCCAGAATCAATAGCTATATAATACATAATCATTGTATTAAATGCTTCTGGGTCTATATTAATGTCTAAATATTTAATTTTATTAGTTGCAACGTATTGATTAAGTTTCATATTCACTGAGGCACAATGTGCACACTTAAACGAAAAGAACTCTACCATTGAAACAATTTTATTTGCAATTGCATTATTCACTAGTACCATCAGTATTGCAACCCGTCCTATTTGAAAAAAAATCTGTTTATTTAGCATTACTGTTTCGATAAATAATTGTTAATTGCTTCAATATCTGCGCCCATAATTAAATCCCCAGCTCCAGTTATAATTACTGGTGTTGCATTTATATTTAATACTCGTGCTGTCGAGCCTGTTCTTTCTAATACTGGTTCAATGTTACAATCTGGAATTAATTTAACATCTGGGGTTTCATTATTTTTAACCATATAATCCTCTAACGTCTTAATAGAATTTGTTGAGCATAAAATATTTTTACTGTGTTCTTTAGCATTAGGATGCATAGATAACGGCATCATCATATAATAAATGTTTGCTTTTTTACCTATATTATGTGATGAAATTTGTTGCTCCAATTGTCTACAATAGGGACAATCTGGGTCAATAAAAATAATCAACTTTTTATTAACCTTATTGGGTGACTTAACTACAACCGCATCCGCAATATTAATTTTTGAAAGATCTATCTTGGGTGTGTGTATCTTTTGTAGCCGTTCTGTAATATCATCTTGTGTATATATGTTAAACATATGCCCAGAAATTAAATAGGGCGAACTTAAATTACCATAGACCAAATTAACTCCAATTACTAAAGCATATGTATCTGGGTATGGTGTGGTATACACACTATCAATTGTGGTTGTCGGCAACAATTTATGAAAATAATCTAAAACCTTTTTATCTATGGTCGCTTGTGGCACAAAATTAGTTGATATTGTTTTAGGTGCTGTAAGATTAGCCTTATTTGTAGTTGCGTATGCCATTGCACTGTTAAATAACCCTACAGCAGATAAAATTAGCAGTACTCGTTTAATTTGTTTTAACTTCATCACTTATCTCCTTTTATTATAAAAATTATCATTATCTAATACATGTAGTTCATTTGTTGCTATTTGTGACAAATCAGTAATTTTAGAATTTTGTAGCTGGGTTAATGCATATTGAACTGGCACATCACCACTCACCTTTACATAGGTTGGCGATACATTACACGCTGTTTTCATCAAATCTTGCGATGATTTATATAATGCAAATGTTGGTACACTATCAATCGCAAGTGCTTTAAATAGCGTTGGGTTTATCATTATTCCAACAGTGTTATCTCCTTTTAACCCATAAAAATATTTATACGTTTTAACATATGAACCATTCATTACACCCCTTACAATAAAAACTGCCCCAATGCTTGATGATTGTGCCATTAGATTAATAATCGTTTTTTTAGGCATTGAGCTACTTATAAAAATTAACAATCTACTTTGTCCAAGATTAGATTTAGCATTTTTTAACATCGCATTATAATCACTGATGGTTTGATTGATATCAATCGGTGTATGATTAGTAAAACTATCAGTATATTGTTTAGCGTCACTAACAATTGATTCAGAATACAACTGATACTTTTCTCCAGTAGGTAATTTAATATTTAACGGTTGAATATGTTTAAACACTTCATTTGCTTGTTGTATCTCAGATTCAGTTGATGATAAGTCTAATTGCTTTAGTTTAATTGTGGAAAGTTCTTTTTGTGCTTGCTGAGCTTTTGCAATAGCATCATTCCCCTGTTTCATAATTTCACTTTGTGTTTGTTGCAGTTGTTCATGATTTAATACGACTGTATTATCAGCATATAGTTGACTAACAAGTCCAAAGCAACCAATAATAAATATATTTCTAAACATGGTATTATTTAGTCTCCCAATCTATAAACTTCAACCTATTGATGACTACTTCTAATTCCTTACAAACGCTTTCTAATCTTACGTAACTTAGTGCTGTAAAAAGTATATATTCACCTGTACCCGTAAATGTTTTATGCTTTGTTAATCTGCACATTGCTAAATTCTGGTATACATTATTTAGATCATTCATTAATTGACCAATTTGGGGGTTTTGCCTAATTTTTATTTTTATATTTGATTGCATACAACACCTTACAAAAAACAACAATCACGTTCATGATACATCATGTAACTAAAATCTTCCCCCGTATATGGGAAAGAAGCCCCAGAGTTCCACAATGCATCGGTTTCACCAAATGAATTACAGCATACTGGAGTATAGGCAGTTTGTGGCACAGGAAATCCCATTGAATACTTCCACTCTGATTTATCCATAAACATGTCGGGCATTAAGTTATTACACATACCAAAAATTCCAGTCGTGTAATCTTCTATACCCATCCTATGAACCAATCCAGTAACTTTTTCAGCAGATAAAATCGTGGTTTGTACTGCATACGCACTATCTGAATTATTACCATCTAATGGATATAATGAACCTTGACATCCACCACACCAAAACAATGCTTTACTCGGATTACTTGCAGATGCAGGGTTGGTTGGCGTTGTCGGTCTGATATAATATGGTGTAGGCAGAATCGGTGTATTGTCTGTTGGAATATTTGGTAAACTACTAGCAATACAATCAGCCCCACAAGCTAATTGTGCTGGCAATGAACTAAATAACACCACTTCAGGTGAGAAAATAATAGATAATGAGTCATCATTCCAAGTTGGGTCAACTTCTGACATAAACATTAAATCCATTGATTTACTCATACCTAGATTACACCCAGTATCAATAATTCCCAGAATTGCCATTATAGGATCCATAAACCAGTGTACTTGATAAAAACTGCTTTGCGTTTCTAATCCATGCTTTTCATCTCCATATCCAGGCGCAGGAAGTAACCCAGACAATCCTGCAGACATATCAACCCCGCCCAAACCAACCATACAAAAAGGTGACTTGGTTACATCAACAAATCGTGATGGTTCATAATATGACATCATCAACCCTATTGGCATTAGTGCCACATCTCGCTCAGGACAAGCACATAACCCCGCAGGTAATCTACCAGGCACGACTCCAGGTATTCCAGGTGGAATAATTTTGTCATCATCTATAATCGTTCCACCCTTTTGATTGCCAATATTAAATACCATTGGTATTGGACCTATAAACATAGGAAACAAACACGACCAACAAATATCTGTAATTGGATTCATGAACCTACCATGACAATTAGTTGGTATTGCATAACTATTGAAAGTAGTACCCACCAACATTGCACCAACAATAGATAACATTAACTTTTTCAATTATGCACCTGTTTTAATAAATTCATTTTTTGTTGCTCTAGTTGCTTAATTTGTTCTATTTGTTGATTATTCAGTGATGATTTATTTTCAATATAATTCCAACGATTAATAATAGCCAATACGTCACCAGCACCATAAAGCATTGTTGTCTTATTTGCACCGATATTCGCAATCTGGGCTTCTTGAGATGCAATTAACATTAATTGTTCCTGTAGTTTTGAATTATCAGCAAAAATGCACTGCATACTAAAAAACACAGGAATTAAATAGATTTTTCTTAATAAGGACATTTTAATGTATCTCCTTACTATCACTTTTATATGCACCAAATCTATCAATGCATTCAAGCATTGCCTTTCTGAAATACTCATATAAGCCAATATTAGTATTTGCAGAATTAACTAAATGCTCCATATTATTTACAGCTAATCTAACTATAAACTTATTTTCTAAAAATAAATCAGCAGCAATATGATTGATGGTATGTTCTATATTTTTAAATGTAATTGTTTGTTCCATTTGTTTCTCCTTAGATACACTAAATATAATACATAGACTACATAGCCTATTACATGATACTCAATTTTTGACTATATTCATCAGCGTACTTACGTGTTTCATCTAAAATCACATGCACAATTTCCCAGTGCAGATCCTGCACCTTTTGAAATATTCTACTATTAATAAGTTTATCGTTGGGTTGATGATTTGTCTTTGATTCACGTTCTACCATAATATTATTTACCCAGCCAGCAAACGTATCCTCCCATATAATATTTTTACCATCATAACTTAATTTTTTTAATAAAGAAAATTCTAAATTCATTGGTTCTTGTTTTCCAATTTCATCATAATGCTTACTTTCATCATTATAATTTGCGTAAAATGCTCGTACTTGCTCACCTTGTGCAACACCAATCCTTAATTCTTTTAACATTGGTCGTACTCGTTCCAATACGTCAATATAAGACTCTTTTAGAAATGGTTGACAAACATGCTCCAACTCTAAAACCTTATCAATTCCCGCTTGAATATTATTAACGCTGAGCAAAATAAATGCATTCATAATTTGCTCAAGCATCTTAATTGTGTTTTGCTTAATTTCTGGATATAAATTTAAATCTTTGATTATTAAAAAATATTGCTCATCATTAATTGCAAACATATTAGATCAACTCCCTTAAAATTAATTTGTCTAGGGAGTATTTTAAAATATTATAGGGTGGAGGATACTCGCCTATTTGGCGAGTTAATGAATTATTTTTTAAGCTAAGTTATTGATTTTTACTATATTGAATGGTTATAGCTCGCCAAAAAGACGAGTACATTTTCTAATTAGAAATTATCCCAAAATATTCCCTCTTTTAAAAATGAAATACCTAAAACAGTAACTCTGGAGAAAACCTTAAAAATATTTACAAAGATAATTTAAAATAATGTATAATAACGTTATCTTAAATTATCTTATAAGGTAAAAAAATGAGTAAAGCTGGTATAACATATGATGAGGTAAAAACTGTAATAAATGAAATGGTTAACTCTGGGGAAAAAATTACGGTAAAGAATCTTATTTCGAGGGCTGGTGGTAATATTGTAAGAATTTCAGATTTTATTAAGCAATGGCGTTCCGAACAAGAAATACAAATTGATGATAAAACTATACCCGACGATTTAAAAATAGCAATAGCAAAATATAGAGCATCATCTATTAATGATACTGTAAATATCTATAAAGGTAAAATTGATACACTAGAGTCATTAAATATTGAATTGAAGCAAATTGTTGCTGAACAAGCTTCTACCATAGAAAATAGTCAAAAACAAATCGAGGAATATAAAAACTATATGATATTGGCTAAGGAAAATATTAATATCAACCAAGTCACTATTGATGATATTAAAAATCAACTGAAATTGTTACAGGACAAGTTAGAATTAACAACTAAAGAAAAGTTTGAAGCAGAAAAAAATGCTCAGATATTAGAATTTAAATATAATGAATCTATCAAAAAAAAGTAGCAAATAGCTAGCTATCGCTAGTATTATACAACATGTAGCACTTCATTCAATAGAGTTTTACAAAATCCTTCGATGCTTAAGTTATAAGACTTATTTTGACTAACGGCAAAACAACATATAGGCAAATCCTCTACGATTGTTGGAAATATTTTTAATTTTTGGTTATATATATTAATTAAATTGGTAGCATATTTAGTATATTTTTCTTGTTGTTCATTAGTTAAATTATTCCATTCAACTACAATCATTAATTTTTTTTGTTCATTAGCTTGCAACTTAGCATTAGATTCTTGTTGTTTTTGTTTTGCTATTTGAAGTTGTTTTTGTTCTTCGGTTTTCTTATTTAGTATTTTTTGCACCTCAACATCTGCCCATCTATTAACCAACGTATCATGCAAATACTTATCCAAATTAGATTTAGAGTGTTTGGTCGCATATTTAATACTAGCCTCTACATATTCTACACCATTCTCTTTATAAACCTTAGCAATTAATTTCTTTGTTTTATCTGATAATTCAGATTCAATACCTGATAATAACTTATCAATTCCTGACAATTCAGGATTTTCTATTATAGATAATTGTTTGACATCGATTACGAGAGTCTCTTTATCTATAAAATCTGGATGAATAGGTTTATTTTGTAGTTTCATTTCAAATTTAATTTTTTCTACTTTACGACCAAATTTAATCTCATTAAAAGTTACATATAAATCAGTTTTTGCATTTATTTGCAAAACTGAAGGAGATATAATATTTTTTTTGAAATCATTATATTGTTTATATTTAGAGTGAAGTCCAAATTGAGATTTTAAGTCATCAACTGTAAAAACCCGAGATTTTATTTGTTTATATTGAAATAATAATTTGTACAATTTTATCGCTGAAGCACTATTCATCGCTAACAAGTATGATAATTGAAATTCTGTGAATTTCTCTTTAATTTCAATTAAATATGGAATAATTGAGTAATTGAGTCTAAATTTAAAAACTCCATCCATATAACGAGCATATGGAATAATATTTATCAATTCAAATTGAATAGAACCATCAGATAATTCTTTTCTTAAATGCAACATTTTAGTCATAATTCGTTTTGCTGTTTTCTCTATTTCATGTGAAATAACTGAAACACTTGTATTTAATATATTAGCTAATTCACTACTACTAAGATAAAATTCTTTATCACTTTTATTTTGAACAAATACATAATCATCTTGGGTACAAGAAGCAACTGAAAACTCAAACAATTTAATTTCATGTACTGAAAATTCTTGAGCATGCGGTGACTCGATTAAATGATTAGACTGCCTAAATTTCTTGTTTTTTATAACGTCAATATTATTAGCCATTTTTCAATCTTTCGTTGAGGTTTTCTCTTATTAGCTATAATCAATTGTGCAACAATAGCTATGCCAAATAAAAAATCTAAGGGTTACTAAATTTAAAATATTTTATTTAACTTTTATACTTAATAAACCTAAAAACTATACGAGCTGTACGTATTA
>CAITEL010000236.1 GCA_903891375.1 uncultured Neisseriaceae bacterium | reverse complement strand
TGTTAAATTTTGTTTGAATCATATAATCAATTTGACAACCAGAATATCGTGTAGTTTTATGCTGATAAAATGGGTTTTCCACAATAATGTCATCTGGAGTTAACCCTAAGCTTTTATGAATTAAATGTCGGTTATTCAAAACTATATTTTCAAATTGTAAGCCCATAATTGTAGACCATTCAATTAATGATGTTAGTGATTTAAAATTAAAGGCATTACGTTGAATTTTAGATAAGTTTTTAGCAATATATTTTAAATAAAAGCGAAAATAATTATCTTTTAGGCGATATTGACTCTGTTTTAAATCTACACCAGTTTTAATATTCCATGTAAAATCACGGGTTATAAAGCCTGACAATTCCAATTCCATTAAATACTCAGAAACTCTTCCTCCTAATTTAATATCCAATTCATTACAAAGTTGGATTCTCTCTTTTGAATACGTCACCAAAGCCTCAAGGATTTTTCTATATAACTGACTTTCCCTTAAGAATAAATCTGAAAATATTTGCCTAAACTCTTCAACCAGCATACCACCACGGATAAAACAAAGTTGTTTAATATTTTCTTCTGCCGATATTTTTGGGTCTATTTCTTCTAGATAGCGTGGTATACCACCTGTAACTGCTAATATTTTAAATTTTTCATATGCTGAAACATTTTTATTTAGCCAAAATAAATTACAATCAGATAAAGGTAATTCATCTAGAGTTAAGGTGTAAGATATTCGACCTACAAAACCAGTGCTACTTAATATATTTTTTTCAATCCATGATGACGCTGAACCGCATACAACAAATACCAATTGTGGATTTTTTTTAAGATGCATATCCCAGAAATTTTTTATGTATCCAAGAAATGCGTGGTCTTGGCTACCCATCCATGATATTTCATCAAAAGCAAGTATAATTTTTCCCGATTGCACACGTTCACCAACAGACCATAAAGCGTCGCTCCAATTGTTAAAGGTTGCATATGCAGTTTTAAATTGTTGTGATATTTGCCTAGAAAATTCATCTAATTGATCCTGTTTAGTTACATGTTTTTCTGGTGCAAGTCCAATAAAACTATAAAACATATCAAAAGATTTTGCAAATTCTTCAATTAAACGACTTTTCCCAATTCTACGTCGACCACGAATTACAATAAACGATGTTGTTTTTTTCTTTGCAATGTTTATTAAAGTTTGCAGTTCATTTTTTCTGCCAATAAATTTTACCATTATAATGGATCCTTAATTAAACAAATGTCGATTTAAGGATCCATTATAACACATATTTCTGGAATTAATAAAATGCATTTGTCGATTTTAGGATCCAATTAATGTTTATAATTGCGACCTAAAGTGATTTAGATTCGTTAAACTTCTTTTTACCCATCACCACAACAAAAAACATTGGTACAAATATTGTTGCAATAAAAGTAGAACCCAACATCCCTCCTATAATTCCAGTCCCAACAGAATGCTCAGCATTAGAATTAGCACCACTAGCAAAAGCTAATGGTAACGCACCAAGTATAAAAGCTAAAGATGTCATGATAATTGGACGAAAACGTTGCTTTGACGCCAATAGCACAGCTTCAACAGTATTTAGACCTTGACGACAATGCTCTACTGCAAATTCAGTAATTAAAATCGAGTTTTTTGCCGATAATCCAAGTAAAGTTATTAAACTAATCTGGAAATATAAATCACTATCTAAACCACGCATGATTAATATTGCCCCAGCGCCAAACAAGGCAAAGGGAATCCCCATTATCACGACTATGGGTAAACGCCACATTTCAAACTGTGCCGCTAAAACTAAAAATATCATTATAATCCCAAAACCTAAAGCTAAGACGGCACTAGCACTCGTAGTTTGTTGCTGAAAACTAACTCCATACCACGAATAATCATATGATTTTGGTAGTATCTCTTCACATACTCGAGTAATTTCTTTCATAATATCTTGAATGGTGTAACCATTTTTAGGATCAACCACTACTTTAGCACCAAGATAATCATCAAAACGTTCAATAACCTCAGGTGCATTAGTAAATTTAGTATTAGTGATACTCCCCATCGGTACCATTTGGCCAGACTCATTACGCACAAATAAATTGTTTAGCATAAATGGATTTTCACGAAATGTAGCATCTCCCTGCATAGTTACCCAATATAATGCCCCCATTTTGTAAAAATAGTTAACTAAGTTAGGCCCGAAATTAGTCTCAATCGTAGTATATAAATCACCAATATTAACTCCATACATTTTTGCCCGATCAACATCAGCTAAAATGGTAACTTCTGTAGTATTCGCATTAAAATTAAAATAAGCATCTTGCACCTTAGGACTTTGTTGTAATTTTGTAGTAATTTCAGTTAAATATTTCTGTAAATTATTATAATTACCTTCTACCTTATCTTCAACATAAAATTCAACACCATTAGTCGCACTGATACCATCAATAGCTGGTTGATTATAAATAACAAACTTTGCATCTTTTTGTGCATTACCATATTGTGTTGCTTTTGTAATCACATCATCTACTGTGTGTTTTCTATCATCCCAATCTTTTAAATCACCCGTAATGGTCGCAATATTAGTTTGCTGTGCTCCAAAATTAAGTGCATCCACACCAATAGTTGACACAGTATTTTCAATATCTTTTTGGCCAGTTAAATACTTAATGTATTTATCCGTAACAACCTCTGTTCTCGATAACGCTGCGTTATTTGGCAAAGTAATTTGCGTCATGAAATAACCCTTATCTTCATTGGGAATAAACCCTTTAGGTACAAAAATGTAAATTAATGCCGTTACAATCAACATTACCCCAAATATAGATAAATATTTTTTCTGATGCTTAATTACATGTCTAACTATACCAACATATTTATCGGTTAATTTTATAAACCAATTATTAAATATCATAAAAAATTTATTTTTTACCTTAAAATCCCCAGATCCTTTTAGCATAATAGCACATAATGCTGGAGTTAGAGTAAGCGCAGTAATACCTGAAATAATTACCGCAATTGAAATTGTAACAGCAAATTGACGATATAATATCCCCGTTAATCCACCTAAAAAGGCTGACGGAATAAAAGCACAGCACAACACTAAAACAATAGCAATTAATGCTGTTGCAACTTCTTTCATTGTTTGAATGCTAGCATCTAGTGCATTCAAACCTTTTTCATGCATCACCCTCTCAACGTTTTCTATAACCACAATCGAATCATCAACCACAATCCCTATTGATAAAATTAAACCAAATAAAGTTAAATTATTAATGCTAAATCCTGTAGCATACATTCCAGCAAATGTTCCAATAATTGAGACTGGAATGGTTAATATTGGAATTAATGTCGCCTTACCTTTTTGTAAAAATAAAAATATCACTAAAATAACTAAAATAGAAGCGTCCCTAAATGTACCAAATACATTTGATAATGCTTTTTCTACAAACTTGGTATTATCAAATGAGACTTCATACTTGATACCCTCAGGGAACTGTTTCGAGAGCTTTTCCATCGCAGTTAATACTAAACCATGTACCGCCAATTGATTAGCACTGGGGTCTAAATAAATTTGTAAGCCTACTGTCTCTCTGTTATCTAACTTACTAATTGTAGAATAACTTTGCGCCCCAAGTTCAACACGTGCAACATCTTTTATGCGAACATAATTATTACCATTAGCCAAAATCACAATATTAGCAAATTGTTTCGGATCAGAATAATAACCAGGTCCATTAAGATTTAATGACAGCACACCTTTACCATCCGTAGGTGGATAACCAGTTTGACCAACCGCAACTTGGATATTTTGATCTTGAATAGATTTTTCAATATCATTTACCGTAATACCTAGTTTTGCCATTTTATCTGGCTGTAACCATATACGCATTGAATAAGTACGGCTACCTGTCATTGCAATATCGCCAACTCCTTTGATTCGACTCAACTCAGTATATACACTACGAAAAACATAATTACTTAAATAAACGTTATCGTATACTCCACTACTTTGTAATGCAATTGACATCAATAAATTTTGTGAACTCTTACGCATAGTAACACCTAATTGTTGTACTATACTAGGTAGTATCGGTAAAGCTGAATTTAACCGATTTAACACATCACCAATAACATCATTTAAATTAGTAGCTGTTGCAAATGTTATTACTAAGTTATAATCACCATTACTCGACATAGTTGAGTTCATATATATCATTGACGAAGAACCATTAATTTGGTCTTCAATTGGGGATGCCACTGTTCGCTCCAGCACCTTAGCGTTAGCCCCAGGATAATGCGCCGAAATAGTTATTGTGGGCGGTGTAATATCTGGATATTCAGCTAAAGGCAAATTAGCAATTGAAGCCAAACCACAAATAACAATAATAATTGCCATTACTGATGAAAACACTGGATTTTTAATGAAAAAACGAAACATATTTTTTACTCTTTATTATTTTGTGCATTTGAGTTATCATCTAGGTACTTTTTTAGTAGGCTTCAGTTTAATCGGATTCACGGAACATAAAATCATGTGCTCTAAATCCTAAAACAAACAACATACCAAAATAAGAAATAATTGCAATACAAAGTAAAGCCAATAACGACAAAACTCTAATATAGGCATGGCTGGTAAAATTCAATGGTAAAAAATGTATACAAATTAACAAAATTATTGACATAACAATAATTGCCACCATTAGTTTTCCTATAAACCTTACCCAACCAGTTTGGGGGACGTATATTTTTCGTTTTATTAATAAATAGCACAAACTACTTGCATTAATACATGCACCCAAACCAATAGATAGAGCTAACCCAGCATGCTGTAATGGTCCAATAAAAACCAAGTTCATCATTTGTGTGCAAATTAAAACAAAAATTGCAATTTTCACAGGGGTTTTAATATCTTGATTTGCATAAAACCCTGGAGCAAATACCTTAACTAAAATTAACCCCATTAAACCTACTGAATAAGCAACCAATGCTCGTGATGTCATTATTACTGAGATATAGTCAAATTTTCCATACATAAATAACGTCATGGTTAGTTGCTTGGATAAAATAGCTAAACCAAATGTGGCAGGCAACGCCAATAGTAAACATAATTTAAGCCCCCAATCTAGCATTTTTGAGAAATTCTCGGTATCCTTTGCCCCCGCATGCTTAGATAACCCAGGTAACAAAATAGTCCCCAAGGCAACCCCTAAAACACCTGTTGGAAACTCCATCAATCTATCAGCATAATACATCCATGAAATACTACCACTTCTTAAAAAAGATGCAAAAATCGTATTAATTACTAAACTAATTTGCGAAATCGACATGGCAAAAATAGCTGGCCCCATTAATTTTATTAAACGCCACACGGCTTTATTTTTAAAATTAAAGGTTGGTAATAACGGCATACCAATTTTTTTTAGAAACGGAAGTTGAAAAGATAACTGCAAAATTCCACCAATAAAAACAGCCCACGCAACCGCCAAAATAGGTGGGTTAAAATAATTTCTAAAAAACAGTATAAATGTTATAAAACTAATATTTAAAAATGTCGGGGTAAATGCTGGAATAGAAAATATTCGCCAAGTATTCAATACTCCACTAATCAGAGATGCCATTGATATAAAAATTATATATGGCAACATTATTCGGAATAACGTATGGGTGAGCGCTAATTTTTCTGGATCATGTGTAAATCCTGGTGCTGTAATTAAAATGACCGCACTAGTGAAAATCATCCCTAAAACAACAACAATAATAAGAACCAACAACAATAAGCCTGCAACACTCGAAACAAAATCACGTGTTTCTTCCTGAGTGCGTTTTAATTTGTATTCCGCCACTATCGGTACAAACGCCTGTGAAAATGCCCCCTCGGCAAATATCCGTCGTAATAAATTAGGTAATTTATATGCCACATTAAATGCATCCGTGGTAAATCCAGCACCAAAAAAACGTGCCATTAGCATGTCACGGACAAAGCCGACTATTCTGGAAATAAGTGTCATACCACTCACATTAATTAAAGAACGAAGTATATTATGTTTTGCCATATTTTATTGCTTACTTTTACACTTACAGCACGGTAACATGCGTAATAATATACTATCTTTATTCACAAAGTGATGATATAGCGCAAACAAAGCATGAAGCACAGCAAATATTATTATAATGTGTGCCAAATATTCATGCACCAGCTTTAGTTGGTGTGAAATATCATGTGACTGTGGAGAAATAAAGGTTGGTATAGAAAATAAACCCCAAAATTGCAATGGATAACCTTTAGCTTGAACCATTAAAACTCCAAAAATAGGAATTGCCAGCATCAATACATACAATACTATGTGTCCACTTTTGGCTGCAAATTTCTCGAATAACGATAATTCACTTGCCATGTTAGGGTATGTATTACAAATTCGCCATAAAATGCGTAAAAGTACTAATAGCAATATTGTCAAGCCCAGCTGTTTATGGATTGTAATAAACTTAAACTCTGTAGTATCAAGGGTTAAACCCAATATGTAGTTAGTAATAATAAAAAGAGCAATCATCCAATGTAAAAACTTAGCTATATGCCCATAACTATCAATAACAAGATTATTCTTTGATTGCATGATATTTTTCCTTATCAATATAAATTAAAGTTTGTTGACGGTAGACACTATCACCAAATAAACTAGAAATGTACGAAGCAAGAACTGAAGTAAAAACTAATGGCAACGCAAAATGTTGAGTATCAGCCACAATACTTATTACCATCACAACCGCAGTAATAGGGGCATTGGTTATCGCAGCAAGAAAACCCACCATTCCTAATAAATAAAATTGTTGTAACGGTACTAATGGCATTAATTTATGGATTCCCCCCATTATACCAGCACCAATTGATAATGCTGTTGAGAAATATCCACCAGGGGCGCCACCAGCCACAGAGAATATCGCTCCTAATAATTTATTAACCCCGTAAAATAATGGTGGCTCAGTGTTATTATTCAAAAAGTTTGCAGTTGTCTCCGCACCATTACCAAATGATTCCCCTTTTGTGAGTATACCAAGAACAGCAATCAATAACCCAAAGATAAGCGCACAAAGTAGATAATGCTGTTTTTTAAATCGAGAAAGTGCTGTACCTTTATCTACTGACACGTATACAATCAACCAAGTAAAAAAAGCCCCAGTTACTCCACAAACAATTCCTGCTAAAACAGACACACTCACAACATGCCAATTATAAAACAACTGCGTTATATCAGCTCGCCCCATATACGAATAATCACCGGATATAAGTATTGCGAAATATCCAGCAATGGCTATTCCTACAATTAAAATCTCATTCATTTTCGTATTTGAATGTTTTATGTATTCTTCAATTGCAAACACTATACCACCCAAAGGGGCATTAAAAGCAGTAGCAACCCCAACCCCTGAACCGATTCTAATTAGAAATTTTTTACGCTTTGCGGAGATATTTTTCATAGAAGAAAATATTGAAGCGCAAATTTGAATTGTCGGCCCTTCACGACCTAAAGAAGCTCCACCTAGAATACTCATAAAAGTTAAAATAACTTTGCCTATCATGGTTTTAATAGAATACGTATAAAAGAGTTTATCTTTTTCATATACATCAAGTGCGTAACCCTGTGGTAGCCCACTACCACCAGCATAAGGAAAATAATTTTTTAAAATATAGCTAATCATAACAAATAATAATGGAACGTAAAACAACATCCCTAAACCAATAAAATTAAAAATCCGCATACATAAACTATATGCGACATTTGTTGATAACGAGAATAACGCACTACCTACACCTGCCATAATCCACAAGAGAAAAATTAGTACATAAAATTTTAGTTGAATTCTATGTCGATAAGTCCATATGACTAAAATATTTGAAAACCTAGGTTTCATCTATTATTTATCCTTTGCATTTTGTTTACTGTTATAACTTTGTTCTAAAACCGCAATTATCTTTTCTATTACAGTTGCATTTTCATATAGCATTTTATCCGCAAATTTTCTTATTTGTGATAAATTTTTTTTATCTTTAATATGTCTTTCTTGTAAGTAACCTATATCATTATAATTACGTTTTTCATGCATAACTATATTTTT
>CAITEL010000235.1 GCA_903891375.1 uncultured Neisseriaceae bacterium | reverse complement strand
TATCAGATAAATTACACAAAACACATGCTTAGAGATAACATCACTAATGCAAAATTATTACAAGAAAAGATAAAAGACGATAATTCCATTTCGCATGAAATAAAAACAATGTGCGCGTTGTCACTGCGTGATGTTTTGAAAGGTTATATAATATATAATTCAACTCCGCAGAAAATTAATTCACAGAATGATTATAACTTAGGTGTGGTATTAGCTAATCTTAATTCTGGATGTCTTGAATTTAACAACGATGAAGAAAGGAACAATTTTTTTACAAAAATAATTGCGCAATTAACACGGATCAGCAAATTTGTAGAACTTCATCAGAGACTAAATCAAGCAACTGAAGTAAAAAAAGATTCTGAATCAACAAACTCACAATCAGAAAATTTGGGATCAATAGATTCGCAATCTAAAAAACCAGATAGCACCGCAGTTGAGGCATTCACTTCAAACTTTAAAAATATGTTAACTAAAGAATTAATGAGTAAACTGATTATACATAGTACTAGTTATACGGATAATAACCTTGAAACAATAATAAACACTGAATCTATGAGTGTTAAAGCTATATATGAACGAATTAGTGCGGGAACTCATAAATTTGAATCAGAAGAGAAGACAAATTATTTCATAACTAAATTAGCTAAATTTGTTAAGGAAAACAAAGAAGAACGAGTAAAGATACACAATAAGTTGAGCGATAAAAATAGATTTAAATTTTTGCTTAATGACTACTCTATTCCTAGTGATTTAATCTTAAATAATAGCTATAAGACCGAAGCGTCGTATCCGATTAATGAAACGAATAATATTCACACACAATTTGAGACTTTAAAAAAACTCATTAAGGATAATAATTTTCCGCAAAAACTCATTAAGGAGAATGATGGTGTACTATACTTTGAAGATTATCAAAACCTTGAAGATTATCAAAAGAATAATTTGATTAACTCTGATAATAATCTCAACACAGAGCAGTCAGATAAAGTAAGCGATAATATCGACAGTGTATTTGAAAATTTTTTAAACATAACAACTTGTTGCCAAAAAGGATTATTTACAACACCTCCAGTGCTCGCAATTGGAGATGGGGATGGTAGTTTCGTTCGTAAATTCTTATCTGCCATGGCGTCTGGGCATGTCAAATTAAACAGTGAGTACGGCTTTAAATTACTTATAAAATTAATGATAGCAGAAGCTTGTGCAATAACTACAATGAACATAGATATTAGGGGCTCAATCGATAAGGACATTTTATTAAAATTTCAAGAATCAAAAGATATTTATACGATACAACAAGAAATCATGTCAAAAAATACTGAAAGTACATTTCAATATATTACTTTTCAAGAAGGAATTACTCCTGTAATTAATATGGGGGATTGTGTAAATGATCGTTTTACTAACAATCGAGATGCAGATCTAATTTTAACGCAAGAATTAACTAAACAAAACAGTAATTATACGCAAATTATGGGAAACCATGATTGGCCACTTAATAATGTTAGTTTTTTAAATAACATTCAATTTGGGGTTTCTGCTAAAGCAGATAAAAATAAACCAACTAATCAAGATTTAAAAACAACTTTATTTAAGTGTTATAAGTTTGCACACTATGAAAATAATCGAATTTATCTACATCATGGGTTTTCATTATTAGAGCATGATAACAAAACCTATATAGTAACCGCTTACGGTATACTTGATTCTTCAAAATATAAGTCTGCACAAGATTTAGTGGGTGGAATTAATAATTTGCAAAAAATTTTTTCAAAGAATACATATGAAGGGAATTTTATTTCAAAAGAAATTTTTCTTAAAGCTTACCCTAATTCTACGGAAGAAATGCTTATTGAATATTGGAATGATTTTAATAGTGATAGTGATTACAAAGATATCAGTATGGTATGGTTGACAACAGATTTTCGCCCAAGTGATAATAATATAAATCAAGTATTACAGAAAATTTCTTATTTAAATGATGTAACTGTAATTCATGGGCATGACGGAACCATTAGTGTTGATTCCAAAAGTAATGTTATTGGGATTAACTCTCGAAAGCTTAATGGTTATCAACCGTATATGGCACAGATAATATGATTTTTCAATACCACCGTTATTATTTTTAGAGTTTTAAGAGATGTTCCAACCCAGAAATCCTCTCACTCTTACTAGTAACGGCTTGTTTAATCGTATCAATATCAGAATAGATATTAACACTTGTTTTAGCTCGTGTTATTGCTGTATAGAGTAATTCTTTTGATATGTTTTTATGCTCAACTGTGTCTGAAATTACAACATAAACATGTTCGTACTCTGAACCTTGAGACTTATGAATTGTAATTGCATAACTTAATTGATAACGTGGTAGAACTTCGGGGATAAAACTTCTTTTGTCTTCAAAATAAATAATTGGTTTATTGTCAACT
>CAITEL010000234.1 GCA_903891375.1 uncultured Neisseriaceae bacterium | reverse complement strand
CCCATGTTGTGAATTAATATTTGTTGAATTAATATTTGTGAACTTAGATTTTAATACTTCACTTCGTTTAATATATGACTTAGAATAAATTGGCAATCTAGCTACATTGTTATGTATATGGTTCATTTAAATACTCCCTCAAATTATTTATAGGCATTGTCGCATTTCATTTCTGAGATGGCTGTTTTCAATGACACTATTGTGCATTTTATAACAGTAACTCTAATTTCTAATTAATGCTTTATTCCAGTTCTTTAATCTCTTTTGGTATAATTCCTCGCAGCTTGCTGCAACACTGTCATACCAGCAAAGGCTGGTATCCAGTCCTTGCTCTGTAAAAGTTTTTGCTCTAAACAAACCTCGCTGCTTGTCGCGAGGTTTTTGATTTTTCACTAATACGTTATTGTACTATAGATGTGTGAGTTTTTTAAAGAGTGATTTTTCACTTGGGTTTTATTGTGACTTTAAACTTATGTGTCTAAAAATTTGTAAGTCTACATTGACACATTAAATGGGAATAAAAAGGTAACGAATCCAGTCAGATTAGAATTTTGAATTTTAGTTGTGCGTAACAATGCATGGGATTATGGCAGGAATCCCCAAAGAATTTCTAAATTAATGATCAAGTTTGAGATGCCTATTACGTATTAAAAAATTACTTGTTAATATAGTATGTTAGCTACAAGTTTTGAAAAATTTCGGAGTATAGTCGTAGTCACCACACAAATAATTAATTGAAATAAATTTATTGCACCATTTGACTAATCCGTGCTATAATGCGAAATAGTCGCAACTAATTCGCAATATATCAAGGAATAGTCAAAACATCATGATTAGAAGAACTTATCTAGAAATAATACACCACCATATAGAGCATTATGAACAAATGGTATTTATTTGTGGTGCACGTCAGGTTGGTAAAACCACTTTGGCCAAGATGTTAATACAACATGAACGTAATTACCTCAATTGGGATAATATTAATCATCGTGCAATAATGATGAAAAACATATTTGAATATATTGACGATGAAATATTACCAAATAATCTACATAATAACAAGGCATTATTAATTTTAGATGAAATTCATAAATATTCTGACTGGAAAAATTATATAAAAGGTTTATATGATCAATATAAAGGCCGTGTAATTTTTATAATTACGGGTTCTGCACGATTGGATATTTATTATAAAGGTGGTGATAGTTTAATGGGGCGTTATTTTTTATACCATATCTATCAACTATCTATTGGTGAACTTATTGGGCATCAATACAAACCTGAAATACAGTATTGGGATCCAACTTGGTCAATTAATAATTCAGCTATAGAAGATATTTCAACTAGTGGAGTTAATGATGTTTGGAATAGATTATTTACTTTTGGTGGTTACCCAGAACCATATGTAAAAAATGACAGTGCGTTTTTTAATAGATGGCAACTATTACGTAATAAGCAATTATTTACTGAAGAAATTCGTGATTATGCCCATATATATGATGTTGATCAATTTGAATTAATGGGAACTTTACTTGCCAATCAAACTGGATGTCAGTTAAACTATTCATCACTTGCAAAGAAAATTCAAAAACCAGAGTCTACTGTTCGTTCTTGGGTACATATTTTGCAGAATACTTATTATTTTTTTAGTATTCCACCATGGAGTAGTAATGTGAGTAGATCAATTTTAAAGATGCCAAAAACGTATTTATATGATTGGAGTGTTATTCCTGATTATGGAAGTAAAGTTGAAAATTTTATAGCTGTTCATCTTTTAAAATCTGTTAGTTATTGGAATAATATTGGTTTGGGGAGTTATAATTTATTTTATTTGCGTGATAAAGAACAACATGAAGTAGATTTTTTAATCGTTAAGAATAATCAACCATGGATAATCTGTGAAGTAAAGGCACATGACACTAAAATTAGTAATAATTTAGCATATTTTCAAAATCAACTGCACGCAAAACATGTTATTCAATTAATTTTTGATGCTGATTTTATTGACATTGATGTTTTTACACTTACTGGTACAAAATTTGTTCCAGCCAAAACATTGCTTAGTCAACTAATGTAAAGTTAATGAGACATTTGATGTCATAAATGGGCTAGAAGAGTGTGGTTAAGAAGTTATAGCAAGATAATTTAATAACTTCGGTGAGGGAAACCTTGATATACTAAATTAAAAACTTGCTATAACTATAGGTATTATACTCTATATAACAAAAAAACGCTAGCAACATTTTAGTTTTTCTGTTATACATTATTGACTATTGCAGTTTGTCATCTCATTTATAGATAATGGTCCAGAACAATTTTATTAAATTGCAATACTTGATGTGTGACCCAATTACTATCTTTATTTAATTCATTAGCCATTAATGTTGCAACCAAATGTGCGCAACTCATGCTAGCTTTTACATCCAGAAACAAAGCTCTAGTGCGACGAGCTAAAATATCTTCAACAGTTTGTGCCATTTCATAACGAATATGATAAACAACTTCAGCTTGGTAGTATGGTAAGTCGGGATGAATCTTCTCAAAATTATTTATTTCTTTTTGTATCTCTAGTATTTTAGTATGTTCACTACCATAAACACTAAATGGGTATTCCATTTTATCTAGTGTATAGCCAAATAGTTTTAGATTTTTACTTATTGATGGTTTATTCGTGTTTTTTATTAAACCATTATTTATAATGTAATTAATAGTATCCTCACCCATTAAGCGATAAATTGTCCATTTGCCACCAACAATAGAAACTAACCCACTTTTACTTAATAAAATCTCATGTTTGCGTGAAATATTTGCACTATTTTGTGT
>CAITEL010000233.1 GCA_903891375.1 uncultured Neisseriaceae bacterium | reverse complement strand
CTAAAATACAAATTAGTTTGGATAGAAGGTACATATAGATATCGTAATCCAGATGAGGATTTACCAAAAGATTGGGATACTAATCGTGAACAATATTACCAGAAATTAAACTTACCACTTGAAGCTGATGAATTTATAAAACAACTTGAAACCAAAGTACATACTGGATTATCCAGTTTAAACAACACAATTCCCAATAATGATAAAGTTAAAATCTTAGATAAAAACAATGGTCATATAAAAATTTCACCATCAGAAGCACAACCTGAACCAACTTATTTAGAAGAATTGCAAAGAGAAATAATTAGCAGATGGTCTACTATTAATTTAATTGATATGCTAAAAGAATCTGAGTTAAGGCTTAATCTCACAAAACGCTTTCATTCTGTTGCAGAACGTGAGATTCTTGGAGGTAAAATATTACAAAAGCGGTTATTGCTTTGTTTATTTGGAATAGGGAGTAATACTGGATTAAAAAGAATCAGTGCGGCTAACTTAGGTGCAAAATACTCAGATTTAAATTATGTTAAACGTAGATTTATTAATGAAGACAATGTAAAAGCAGCAATAATTGATGTTGTAAACGATATTATAGAAATAAGAGACCCTGAGATATGGGGTGAAGCAACGACTGGCTGTGCCTGTGATTCTACTTTGGTAAGCAGTTGGGATCAAAATTTAATGAGTTCATGGCATCCAAGATACCGTGGCAATGGAATTATGATTTACTGGCATGTAGACCAAAAATCTGCAGTAATTCATTCCCAAGTAAAAACATGCCTATCATCTGAAGTTGGTGCAATGCTAACAGGTGTACTAAAGCATGACACTAAAATGAACATGAATAAAACATACGTTGATACTCATGGTCAAAGTACAATAGGTTATGCTTTTAGTTATGGACTATCAGTTGATTTACTAGCTCGAATTAAAGGCATCCATAAGTTAAAACTATACTACCCATCTACAAGAAACAAAGATACTTATCCTAACCTTAAATTAATATTAAAATCTGCTACCAATACATCTCTAATTAAAGAAAATTATGATGAATATGTAAAGCATCTTGCTGCACTAAAATTTGGCACTGTTGAACCAGATGTTATGATTAAAAAATTCAGCAGAGAAAATTACAAAAATCCATTATACAAAACATTAATTGAAATATGTAATGCAACTAGAACAATATTTTTATGCAAATATCTTGAATCAGAAGATTTACGTAAAGAAATTCATGAATCACTAAATGTGGTTGAACGATTAAATGGTATCATGGGATTTATATTTTATGGTAAGTTAGGTGAAGTTTCTAGCAATAAATCTCATGAACAATCTCTATCTGTAGCATGTTTACATCTATTGCAAGTATGTATGGTATATATAAATACATTAATTGTTCAAGAAGTCCTATCTGAACCAAAATGGAAAAATAAACTCACCATTGAAGATAAAAGAGCAATAACGCCACTAATATGTAGCCATATTAATCCATATGGTTTATTTCCATTAGATTTAGATACACGATTACTTATCGAAGCATTATCTATTATTAATAATAAAGAAAGTATTCACTATGATACAGAAGAGACGGACGCCAGTTAAACAAAAAGCTAAACAAATTGCTAAAAGTTTGAAAGAAGAAAATCCAGACTATAATTACTTACGTGAATTATTTAGATATTTACGTCAAGAATTAAGTGTGAAAGTAACCAGTAAAGATAAGAAACTACCTTATGTTCCAACAGAAGAAGAAATATGCAAGTTTTATGAGTTAGTATGGAAATCTCGTAAAATGAAACATGTTTTAATTATTAAGACCATGTTATATACTGGAGTTAGGGTAAGTGAACTAGTTAGCATAAAACTGAGTGATGTTGATTTGGATGGCTGCCAAATAAGAATTAATGCTGGTAAAGGCGACAAAGATCGTATAGTACCATTCCCAACTGGATTCAAAGAAGTTATCGGCATTCACATTCACAATGTTTTAGAGAAAGGCGGGGTTTATTTATTTGAATCATCGTGGAAAAGACCTTATACAGATAGGGGTATTAGAAAGATAATGGAACACTATTCAAAAGAAGCTGGCATGGAGTATTCTATATCACCACATAAGCTACGTCATTTTTTGTTTACGTGGCTGAAAAAACAAGGTATTGATGATGCATTAATTCAACCATATTCTGGTCATGAAAGTAGAAAATCACTTGAGATTTATTCTAAATTATCAATATCAGATGCTCAAGCTCAATATGAAGAAATAATTGATAAATTTCCTATATAAAATTTACGTGGCGTGTGGTGACACGAACCGTAAGATACCGCCTAAATGTGCAAAAATAATTTAGTCATTCTCCCTCCTCCAAAATTAAAATTATATCGTCAATTTCATTGTTATGAAATTGTTTTCTTGTAGAAATCTGTGATGGCTTTATCAAAATCTGTAGCAATAAAATTAGACCATTCATCTTTATTAAAACAAGGTGCAGATGCAAATTGTATTTTATCAACATTTAGTCGAAATCCAGTTACTATGACATCATAATTAATTGCAGCCCAAGGAACGGCAAAGAATTTATCCCCAAACCCCAAAAATCCTCCACAAGATAAAATAACATATTTTGCTTGACCACTTATTTTATCCAATATAATATCTTCAATTTTACCTAAATTTTCATTCTCGAGATTTATTACAGGCTTGCCAATTATTTCACTACTTCTACAAACATTCTTTAAATGTGATTCCATTTTAATTTTCCTTAAATACTTTTATATAATTTATTATTAACCAATATTTAGAAAACAATATATTAATCTATTGCCTATTGAGTTTGTAAAGTATACCTTAAATAATATACGTTAACAACTACAGATATTCGGCGAAAGTTCTCGGGGGAAGATTTTAAACAATAATTTAAAATGGTGATGAGGTAATTTGTGGTATACTGAAGTAGTGGTTAATAAATAACTTATTATTTTTGTAATAAGTATTGTGTAATTCTTCAATATCATAACACATATTAAAACCATGAAGTTATTTATTTACATGGCCTAACATTGATATAATACATGTATTAAATTTTGTATATATACTTGAGGTTATTAAATGAATGATAAAAAATATTTTTTAGAATACACGAAATCTTTTAATATGATTTTTTCATCTAGTGATGATGATTATGTTTACATTAAGGATGTTAATTTTAAATATCAAACGGTTACTATTGGGATGGCAAAATTATTCGGTAGTAACTCTGTTGAAGAGGTATTGGGTAAAACAATAGTTGAAATAACACGAAAAATTAACTTGAACGATTCAGAAGTTGTGCAAAAGTTAGTGGAACAAGATTTACAAATTCAGCAACATAAAAAACGAAAAATGTATTTGCAGGTTATCTTTTTTAATGGAAATAGTAGAATTTAGATTCAATGCAAAACTCCAATTATTAATCCAGAAACTAATAATTTTTTGGGAATCCGTGGCCAAATTTCAAAGTTAATATGGCCACACCCCGTGAAAACTCTGTTGGCAATGCATGAAATAAAAGGGCTTTTAATAGGACATAAAAATAACAATCAAAATCCGTTGAAGTCATATACTTTAAATAATATGCAACATATGGTGTTATTTTTATGCCTTAATAATTATTCATATTCAGCAATAGCACTATTATTAAATGAATTTGGTTATAAAATCACTCCAGTTAGAGTAAATGACTATTTAGAACAGTTGAAACTTATTTTTAATGTTAGAAATAAAGAGCTAATCAAAAACCCCGCCGCAAGCAGCGGGGTATATTGAGAGCAAAAACTTTTACAGGACAAAGTTTCGTAGCAAGCTACGGG
>CAITEL010000232.1 GCA_903891375.1 uncultured Neisseriaceae bacterium | reverse complement strand
CTTCAAGTATTGGAGAAATAAAAATTATTAGTAAGATATTAAGATATGAGAAATTTATGTTAAAAGAAGAGGTAAAATAATTATTAAAGAATAATTTTGCGATAGTTAAAACAATAAGTGGAATTATTATAACCAAACACATAAAAAAATGTTTAAATGACATAAAACATCAACCTTACGTTTTAGTGCTATTTATTTAGTGTAAACATTATCATGATCACCTATATCAACAGGAATTAATTGATTTTCTCGTAAAACAAATTTAATTAATACTCTATACTGCATATCAATGGAAACAGAATAAAAATCATTTAATCTGCCGTGTAACTTATGTGTACGCAATGATGGATAAAATGGGTTTGTTTCCAGTATTTTTAACATTTTATAATATTTATCTAATAAATTGCGATGTTTTCTTAAAAACTTCAACTCTAATTCTAAATACTCTGGAGTAAATACAATTACTATTTTACTCATCAATTAATTCATGTTTTAATCGTTTTATATGTTCCTCTGCAGTTTCAGTCCAGCTTTCTCCATTTTTAATGTGTTCATTAACTTTTAAATACGCCAGCTCTATTCGATCATTATGAATTTTTATTAATTCATCGTATTCAATAATAGCATACTTATTTTTACCATGACTCGTGACTATAATCTCATGTTCTAATTTTAACTGTTTATCTATGCTATTGGCACCTAGCCTTTTTAAATCATTAATTGATACTGCAATACTCATTTTTATTCTCCTCATAATTACACTAAATAGTTTAACATAATTTCGCATTAAATTTCACATTAAATTTAACTTGTAAATTGGTGCAACGACGTTATAATGCAAATATGGCTACAGTTATGCTCGAACAGATTTGCGTTAGAACTAGAAGCAGCAATTCTATCGATTTCCACATAAGATACATTAGAATTAACTTTTAATTTTTGTACTATTGGGTTTTACCGCATATCCGGGGTGAATCGGCAATGAGAATCTTGAAAAGTCCTCTTAACCAATTGGTAACACTAGATTTTATTGTGTAAATATTCATGGGTTTTATCTTTGAAACTTATTAAAAATCGGCAATATTATCACAATAAACTTCATATGTTATATTTCTAAACCTAATATCTTATCTAAATCAAAAGTTACTTCAGATGGCTCATTATTGGTAAAATCGTACTCGCCTAAGAAATTAAAATGCCCCCATGATTGAGATGATCCATTTCGAATAATCTCAATTAGTTGCTGTTTTGCTTCTTGGGTATCTGCAGATGCAATTTTATCAGATAAATACAATTCATTCCACAAAATAATTATATTTTGAATTAATCGTTGGCAATTTATGGCGATGTCCTGATCTTCTTTACTACCAAACTGAATTTCGTGATTATTATCAAAGCTAATTGCATTGGCAAATTTATTGGATAATTCAATACGATTAAGTTGTTTTTGAATTGCTTGCCTTAAATCTACATCATTAACATAGCGTAAGATAAAAATAGTTTTAATGATTCGCCCAAATTCTTGTAAAGCACAATACAATGGATGTTGCTTCGAGTATGAGTTTAATCTTTTAAATATTTGTGAGGCACTATTTTCATGTAATTTAATTGTCGCCACTAGTCTTAAAATATTATCCCATTGTGCTTCAATTAATTTAACATCTATATAACGATCTGGTAAAATTTTAAAATCCAGCTCTTCATAAATTTTTCTAGGAATAAATGAATATAAAGTTGCGTGCTTTACACCTTTAATGCGTGGAGCAAAATCAACCCCAAGCAAATACATTACAGCAAAAATGGCATCCGAATAACCATGTGTATCAGTGGAGTGGATATCGCTTTTAATTGCAGGATTATGAGTTAATCCATCAATAACATGCATGTGTTCTTGGTCTGGGTTAATCGCTGTAGCATAAAATACTCGATTTAATTCATCAATAAATGAATAATTACTTATGCCCATACCTTTTCCAAAATTTTTATATGAATAACTGGCATTTAATGATTCTACGGATACTCCAATTTTTCTACCATCACTAGATGAATGTAATTTATCCATATCTTTTTTATAAATATGTGCGATAGCTAATTTGCTTAAAACGTCTAGAATTTTGCGGTTTGCTAAATGAATATTATCCAAACTAATATGCCAATTTACTAAATTTTGCAATACATCTTCACTAATTCCACGAGACACATTTGCTATTTTGCTAATTCCAATATTGCAACCTAAACCTAATATTGCGGCATAAAATATTTGGATATCAGGTAATTTTTGCTTGTCCTTTACGCTTAAATGACATAAACAACTCAAGTAATCAGTAATTTGTTGAATATCATTGAGTACCTTTAAAATTGGTGTATATTTACACTCAGAAAAAAGACTAGCAATTGATTTCATATTGGGTTTTTCAACTTTTGGTGTAGTAATTACGATTTTATTCTTAATATCAAATTTAATATATTCATTTTTTCCAGTTATAACGTTATTATTTGTAAGCTTAAATTGATCGTCTAACGTCTGCTGTAACTGTTGTAATAGTTGGGATATATCTTGATATTGTGTAAGTTCGGTTTCTTTTAGCACATCATTTTTATATTTTAGCCATTTTTCAAGTGGGTATAAATAATTTTCTAATGATAAATATCGATATGATGGTTTTAAACTAATAGCGCCAGACTTCAATGCATTTGCTACATGAATATAAAGCAATGCCTTATATAATGATACTGAAAACTTACCACTTTCATTCTCTAATGCATCTTGTTCTTCAATACTCATAAAATCTGAAGGTGCAGTTTTAGTTATATTCCCTTCTTTTGCCTGATAATACACAATTGCTTTGTAAATTTTGGTGTCATTTTTTTCAAATGAGAGGTACCGCATGATATTTGCTACTCTATTTTGTAATTTTTGGGATGTTGTAGCAAGTATGCTGTAGTAGTTATGAGACTGTAAATTATTTAAATTTTCTTTGATGTCATTATCACTAATATCATTTTCTGGTTGTTGGGCATGATAAGTATTCAGCAGGTGTTTAATCTTGATAAGTGTTTCGGTATCAGAAGCATTTGTACTTTTAATCACAGACTCGATTTGCTTAATTAGTTCTCTGTAGGATGTTCTAGAATTAGACATAACATTAAATGCTTGTTCGTATAATTTATTATATTGGTGTGCGAGTAGCTTCTCTTCTTTAGATACTGAATTTTGTGCATTACGTACTGATAATAAAAGAATATCCGCCAATATATCTTGACGTAAACAGTATTGATGATTGATAAAGCAGATAAGATACAAATATCTTTTGTTAGCATTTAATTGTTGAACTTGGAAAAGGCTAGCTTTTCGTACCCACGTCGCATATTGCTTCACCGTATCAATATGTAATCCAAGACTAATAATTGCTGGCAATATTATCTGATACACATATTCTATTAGCTGAAAATCTCGAACACTATTATTTATAGCCGCGGGTCTTCTTTCTTGGTTAATTGTTTTTAGTTTAGTTAATGCATAATTATTATTGTCTAGTTCTAGTAGCGAATCTAAGGCTTTCTGTTGAGTTTTGGATAGCAAGTTTTCAATTGTTATAACTAAGTTGTTCTCAAATTTACTACTTTCAATTGAAATTGCAGTTGCAAATCGATTATATGTGGGTAGTTCTATTTTACGAGTCTTGAGAATATCTGCAACTTCATATAATACTTGTTTAAGAGACAATGATTGAGAGACTTTTTCATGAACAGCATGTTCAAAAATTTGCACAGTATTGCTATCAAATGGCAATAGCTGTAGATATTCTCGTATTTTTTGCTTATGATAACTAAAAGTGCGTAGGTTATATGAAGTAAAATCAATGGATTTAGGGCTAACTTTTAATTTTTTACATACAAATGTTATATCTGAGTTGTGAAATGTCGCTGGGGGAAAAAATTTACCTCTACAGCAAGCGTAGCCAAGTAATAAAACAAATCCAACCATATATGTGGAGATGAAATTGTTTTTAACCAATTTTCAATTTCACTGGAAACCGCAAAATACTTTTTCTGTGCCAGTATATCAAAAGTCGGCGGACTATCAAATTCAATTTGTTCTTCTTTGGTAAATATGTCAAATATTCGCATTAATAAGTATCGATATTAAAATTTAATTATTATAACTGTCGTTTTTTTCAAGTCATTATTTTACCATTTAGGTGCGTTGTATGGTATAATATTTACCGTTAAATAAGCCTTAAATTTACCTTAACAGTAAAACCAGTTTAAAATGAGGATTTTTGCATGATTTTTGGGTATATTCGAGTGAGTACTACCGACCAAAATTTGGAAGGACAAAAAAATCTCATCAGTCGTTATTGTATGGACAATAAAATAATGGTTGATGAATGGATGGAATTAGAAATGTCATCCAGAAAAACTATGGAACAACGACGCATAAGTGAATTATTAGATAAATTAAAACCGCATGATGTAGTAATTGCATCAGAATTGTCACGCTTAGGGCGTTCAATTAAGGAAACTCTAAATATTATTGAATCAATACTGGAGAAAAAGCAAGCTCGGCTTATTTTAATCAAACAAAACCTAGATTTAAACCCCAAAGATAAAAATAATATTACAAATAAAGTACTAATTACGGTATTCTCAATGCTTGCAGAGTTGGAGCGTGATTTTATCTCCGAACGTACCAAAGAGGGATTACGTGCTAGAGTAGCTATGGGAATTAAGCTTGGTAAACCGAAAGGTACAATACAAGCATCTATGTATGATAATGATAAAGATAAAATTATTCATTTATATAAGCTTGGCGTACCAATCAATAAAATCATTGCCACTCATTTGGAGTATGGTAAATATACATCACTTAAACAATTTATTGATAGACAATCAATAGCACAATAATTTCATAACAATAAGGAACAATCACATGGCACGTATAGTGTTTAAACAATTTTTGATAGTATTAACATCTTGGTTATTATTTATTAGTGGTGCATATGCAGACTCATATTTAGCAAAACCAACTGGGGAATATGGCATTGGTTTTAAAGATATACATTTTCAAGATAATAATAGATGCCCTGATATATTTTATAAAGTTGGCTTAAATGAGAGTGACTATAGCCCAGAAAATGCAAATCATTGTCGAGAAATCATGATACGTGCATATTATCCAACTAATATGCCAGTTGTAGTAGGTGACTCGTCTTATGCATCACTTATCCAACATTTTAAAGATCTTGTTACTGGCACACCAAATATTGAATCAAAGGATATACAAGAATTTGATAAACTACAAAGCTACTCATTAATTAATATAGCTCCAGCAAACCCAATTAATCATGAAAAGTTTCCAATTGTTTTATTTAGTCATGGTGGAAATTGGAGTGTACAAGATTATGAAAATGAAATTACCAATTTAGTGAGCCACGGATATGTTGTTGTTGCAATAAATAGTTTTTTTGTGGGTAATTATATTACTTTACCAAATGAACATATAGTTCATGTAGATATGACTGCTTCTCAATCTGATGGCTTCAAAGCGATACAATCAGATATTATGTTTACTTATGATGTATTACATAAAATTACAGATAAAGTAAAAATAACAAAAAATGTAGATTTTGATAATATTGGTATCTTTGGTCATTCTGCTGGCGGTAGAGCATTAGCTAATTTGATTCATAGCAATAATCCTAAATATATATTCAAGGCTGCATCGGCTCTTGATATGGGGCTTGGAGTTGAAGATATACATGATAATGCCATTGTTGTTGATAGTTTTAATATTCCATTTTTACATGAAATATCTGGTGCAGGTTTCTATGCAATACACACTGCTGGAGCATCACTTAAATATATTTTAGGTAACGATAATTATCTTGTTGGGTTAGCTCCAAATGATGCTGTTCTACAAACCACTACTCCACCGTTTTATACAACCCATATAGAATTTAGCGATGAGAATACAATCAAAAGTATGCCAGTGATGGAAATATACCGCGATTACACCAAGACAAAAGGTCTGGATCGCTACGGTACAGCAGATAGCTATTATGATGTAAAATCAATTAATATACCCTTAGTAGAGTTTTTTGATACATATTTAAAAAACATACCAAATCCAGTATTTAATGGTAATATTTGTGTACCACTATCACCAAATACGATAATTAGTTGTGGTCCAACAGTATTTCCCAATCAAAATATTTACAAATAAACAACAAATTAAACAGGAATTAATTCATGATACGTACAACACTAAAAATCATATCAATATTATTTATTTTTGGGGTAATAGTTGGATGTAACAGTAACACTGGCAACTCAAATACCGTGGTCAATAACAATGCTTTAATGTTAAATAGTGCTAAGGTTACAACCAAAAATATGCAAACAGATATTCAACAATTTGCCAATACATATTTTGAAAGTCATACTAATAGCGAACACTTTACTGCGACAGTAATCACAACCCAGTGTGGGAACTCTGGTACACCTGTAACTGCATTTGTTGGACAAGTGGGAATCAATGATAGCCGACAACTTGATAAAAATAGTATATTCCAAATTGCCAGTATAACTAAATCATTTATCGCAGTTATCTTACTACAGTTAGAGCAAGAGCAACAATATAGTACGAAACCTTTTAGCTTAAATGACACTGTAGGAATGTGGTTTAAAAATATCGATGGTAGGCCTACTTATCCAGAATGGCAAAAGGTGACAATTAAACAACTGCTAAATATGACAAGTGGGATACCGAATTATGTAGATGACCCAGAATTTTGGAAATATGCTGTTTTACATCCAGATGAAAAACTTAGCCCGCAAATGGTTCTCTCTTATTCTACAAATAAACCCATTTTATTTGAGCCCGGTACAAATTGGCATTATGATGATAGTGATTATTTTCTATTAGGCATGTTAATTGAAAAAATTACAGGTAAGGATTATGGTACTCATGATCCGATTCAACAAGAAATTAAAACACGCATTACTGATAAATTGTATTTACATAACACTTATTATGTTCCAGATTTGCCAGTAAAAGTAGTGAATCAGAATCAATTGATGCATGGGTATGCAGAAAGCTCCGGTGGAATGCAAACTGGAATTCCCGATGGTACAGATACCTCCTTATGGTCTCTCTCGTCTGGAAATGCGGCAGGAGCTATAATTTCTACACCAGAAAATATAAATACATATATTCATGCTTTATATACCAATGGAGTATTACTAGATAATAATCAATTAATTCAATTAAAATCACTTGTATCGACTAATAATGGACAACCAATGATTATACCTAATCAAAGTGATCCTCTTGGGTATGGATTAGGAATAATGAGTATATTTTTTAATAACAGTATCTATTATTTATATGCCGGAATATCTCCTGGGTTTGAAATGGCTTATGTTATTGATCCCATAACATTCAATTCAGTTATTATGGCTATAAATAGCACCGGTGAAAACCCATGGAATGGTATACTCGTTTATACAGTAAATAATATAATGAATTATTTATCTGAGAATTGCCAGTAAACTGACTGTTATCGATTAATTTTTAGAGAAAATCAAAAATAGAATGACTGAAATAATTACTGAGTCCAAGTTAGTTCATCTTATTTCTAATGGTGAGTCAGAAACTGTTGAATTTAAAGAATCATTTAATGATGAGGCAATCGAAGCTTTATGTGCATTTATGAATGCTAACGGAGGAATGCTACTACTTGGTATTAAAGATTCAGGCATTATTTGTGGTTTTGATATTGGTAAAAAAACACTGGAAGACATTGCAAACAGAATTTTAGAGGCAACAGACCAACGAATTCAACCATCGATATCAACAATCACCCATGAAAATAAGGTTATTGTAATAATTACAGTACCATCAAGTGCTGGTGCTCCCATTAGTATGCGTGGCAAATACATTAGGAGAGTTGGTCGTACCAATCAACGCATGAGTCATGAAGAAATTATGCAACGTATAATTGCAAGCAATGGTACCAGTTGGGATGCTGTTATTGAACCAAATGCCAACTTGTCCGACCTAAACATGGATGCAATTGATAACTTTGTAGAAATTGTCAAAAAAGTTGGTCGTCAGCCAATTCCAGCAAATACGCCGAGTATAAAATTTTTGCAAAAAATAGAATTAATCAAAAATGATAAACCAACGCGAGCTAGTTTATTACTCTTTGGTAGTAATCCAAGGTCATATTTTTCTTCAGCATTTTTAAAATTAGGTAGGTTTCGTTCACCAATACTCATAATTGATGACAGAGAGGCTCATGGTACATTGATTAATCAATTAGAGGAAACGCTTGCTTGGTTTAAAGAAAGGCTCGAAACTGAGTTTATTATTACAGGTAATCCACAGCGCGAAGTTCGCTGGGAGTACCCCTTGGATGCTATTCGTGAAGCTGTAATAAACATGCTGTGCCATCGCGACTATACCAGTCTTGCACATAGTCAAATCAGACTTTATGATGATAGATTAGAATTTTGGAATGCGGGTAGTTTACCCGTTGCATTGACTCCTGAATTACTTTTAGTTGAACATGACTCAATACCAAGAAACAGTAAAATTGCAGAGGCTTTCTTTTATATGGGTTTAATTGAACAATGGGGAAGCGGAACAACCAGAATAGCTCACGAATTACATGCATATGGCTATCCTATGCCACAGTTTAAGGTTGAATTAGGACGTTTTCGCCTTACATTCTATCGCTCTTCGTATGCAGAAGAATTATTAAAAAAAGCTAATCTAACTGAACGACAACTTAAGGCTGTAGCATACTTAAAAGAGAATGGAGTTATATCTAATTCAGAGTATCAAAAAATTGCGGAAGTATCTAGTCGGACTGCAACACGAGAATTAAACGAATTAAAAGAAAAAGGCATTTTATTATCAGAGGGGACAAGAGGTAGGGGAATTATTTACAAGTTCAAATAATTACGCCAATAGTGCCATAATAGCGCCATAATGGTGCCATGATAACAATATTGACTTGAAAGATTGGTCAAAGTTATAGATTTCTCAATTAAAAATGAGTTTCAAAATATTAAGAAATGCAAGAATACCAATGAATATAACAAATAATCAAGGTTTCTCATTGCCGATTCACCCCGGATATGCGGTAAAACCCAATCATTGCTTTTAATTCGATACGGTTATTATCTTTGCCACTTATAGCCCGTTGTTGAATGAATAGTCATTTTTT
>CAITEL010000231.1 GCA_903891375.1 uncultured Neisseriaceae bacterium | reverse complement strand
TCCTATTTCCTCCAGCTTGTGTGTACCATACAAGCCACGAACTCATCACCATGGTAATAAATAAAATTGCAATAAAAACAAGATACTTAAAAACTCTTTTCATAATAAACACCGATTAAATAGTGAGCGACAACGTTTGGGTAATTAGATCGATATTATTTACTATTTTAAGATTTGAATTATCTATAATTAAATCTGGTTTAACAGGTATTTCATAAACCATCCGTACGCCAGTAAAATTTTTAATTTCATTGGCACGAGCTTTTTTATATAATCCTTTGGAATCTCTTGATTCACATTCTTCCAGTGGAGTATTCACAAATATTTCGAAATAATTTTCTTCGCCAATTATTTCTTTTACCATCTCTCTATCCGAGTTGAGTGGTGCTATGAATGCTGCAATAACAAAGAGCCCAGCATCTAAAAACATTTTGGCTATTTCGGCTACCCTCCTCAAATTTTCTTTTCGGTCTTCCTGTGAAAATCCTAAATCATTATTAATACCAGATCTTAGATTATCGCCATCTAATAAATAGGTATTGTATCCTTCGGTAAATAATTTTACTTCTAATGCATTGGCTAGTGTTGATTTGCCACTGCAAGGCAAGCCAGTAAACCAAATGAGTTTTGGTTGTTGGTTTAACCTTTTAACTCTATCAGCTTGAGTTATCGAAAAATTAAATTGAAATTCAGTTTTCATAATTATTTTTTACACCAAATTTTATCCATTTATACCAAACTCTTTCATGAATAAAATAAATGATTGGTTTTATAAGTAATTCTGCAATTCCCACATAACTAGCCCATTGAATGGTTAAACCTGCAGAATAGGATAATAATACAGTAATTGCAGATCCGAAAATTCGATAGGTAATTGATTTTGCAATATGTCTTTTAACTTGAATCAAAACTTGCTATTTTAATTAATAATGTTATGATGCATATTTTCTTAGACCATTTAAGTTAGTATAAATAGCGTCACATTTTTTCTTTAATTCTTCGTTATAATTGAGATAATCATGTTGCTTAGGAGTATAATTCTCATTAATGACAATAGGATTATCTGGTTCAATTAGCCTGTTTAAATATGCTGTTATTGTATTTGGTTGATTACATAGATCATCAAATGATATAAAAGTTATTTTTTCATTTGCGATACTAAAGATATAGGTATAATAATTCAACCAATTATTTAGCCAATAATTAATATCAGTAAACTTAGTGGTTATATTGTTTTCTTCATTCAACTTAAAAGGTTTTTGGTTTAATCCAAATTCATGATGTCCTAAATAATTGAAATATTCCAGTGCAAAGGGATCGGTCTTTTGAAGTAAACAAAATTTTTGATGTTGTTTTAAAAGTGATTTTGCGTGTTCTAAAGGGTCTCTATAAACAAGTATAATATTGGCAGATGGAAACTTATTTAATAATGAAGGGATCCTTAATACATTATTATTATTCTTACTTAGATAATTACTTTTATTTGATGCAATGCAAACTGCTTTCATGTATTTATCAAAATCCGTCAATATTTCATTAGATATTGTATGCCTTTCTAAAAAATCACCTTTGATATAATTATTGCTCAACATTGTTTTCCAAAAGTATTCATCAAACTCTTCTGGACTTTCGGAATTTACCATTATTCCATCTTCTGTATAAGCTTGTTCATCAATATTTCCTCCAGATATAACTTCTTTTATAGGCAAATTATATTTTTTAGCAAAAGCATAATCTCGATCATCATGTGCAGGAACAGCCATAAAG
>CAITEL010000230.1 GCA_903891375.1 uncultured Neisseriaceae bacterium | reverse complement strand
TTGTATGTATAACTATGATGCATAATTGTATGTATGTATCTAGACGCCGTTTCGCCGAGCCAGCGGATGGCCAGACATGGTGGATCCACACCACCTCATGGTCGAGGTCAAGAAGCACAAAACCTCTTTCTGAGCAGTACATGTCTCTTTCGATTGATTTGTTGTTTTCGAGCGGTTCGTTGTTTTCGATTGATTTGTTACTTTCGTTACTGGTGGCTTATGACTACGTGTTACCTCAAAACCCGCCACTGTATCTTCAAGCAACTTGGTTTTAAGTAGCCTTTCAATGGCCAGTTGTAACCCACGTTCCTCTGATGACACCAATGATACCGCATAGCCCGTTCGACCCGCACGACCTGTGCGCCCAATTCTATGAACATAAACTTCTGGTTCATTCGGTAATTCATAATTAATTACATATGGTAAGTCTTCAATATCAATCCCACGTGCAGCAATATCTGTTGCAACTAATACCGCTAATGTACCACTTTTAAACTCTGCCAAAGCTTTGGTTCGTGCCGATTGGCTTTTATTACCATGGATAGCAAGTGCAGGAATCCCAACGCTTAATAAAAATGCTACGAGTTTATTTGCTCCATGTTTAGTTTTGGTAAAAACTAATACCTGATGCCACTCATTTTTTTTAATTAAATATTCTAATAATGCTGATTTTTTTTCGCTATTAACTGGATATACTTTATGTGTGATTTTTTCAACCGTAGAATTAATAACTGTAGCCTCAACAAAAACAGGCTTATGCAATAACCTACTCGCTAAGCTTTTTATTTCTTCCGAAAATGTTGCTGAAAATAATAGGTTTTGACGGTCCTTGGGTAAAATGGCTAGAATTTTTTTTATATCACGAATAAAACCCATATCAAGCATACGATCAGCTTCATCTAATACAAGTATCTTCACCTGCGAAATATTCACTGTTTTTTGTTCAAGATGATCTAATAAGCGACCAGGTGTGGATACTAGAATATCTACACGGCTTCTTAGTTGCTTAATTTGAGGATTAATACTTACTCCTCCAATCATTGACATTGAGGTTAATTTTAAGTATTTTCCGTAAACATCGATACTTTCTTTAACTTGAGCAGCAAGCTCACGGGTAGGAACAAGAATTAAAGCTCGAATTGGCGGACGACCATCCGACGGACCTTTAGTGTTTTTATCCGATAATTTATGTAGAATCGGCAACACAAAAGCTGCAGTTTTCCCTGTTCCTGTTTGTGCCGCTGCAAGTAAATCACTCCCAGACAATACTGTAGGAATTGCTTGTTTTTGAATCTGTGTTGGCACAGTATAACCAGCATCAATAATAGCATGAGTAATCTCTTCAGATAACCCAAGAGTTGAAAAAGACATAGCTCCCCTAATTTCCTAAAATAAAAAATAATTAAAAAAGAGCAGGACAATTCTGCTCTTTTTTACGAAACTCTGAATTAACTTTTTCTAGCTGGTAGCTTTTCTTTAATACGTGCTGATTTACCAGAACGTTCACGTAAATAATAAAGTTTAGCACGTCTTACCGCACCTTTACGTTTAACTTCAATATTATCAACTAATGGTGAGTATAATTGAAACGTACGTTCAACACCCTCTCCTGCCGATATTTTACGCACAGTAAAGGCTGAGTTTAACCCACGGTTACGTCTAGCTATAACCACACCTTCGTACGCTTGAAGACGCTCACGTGTACCTTCTTTTACTTTAACTTGCACAACTACTGTATCACCAGGTGCAAACGTAGGTATTTTTTTATTTAAGCGAGCAATTTCTTCTTGCTCAAGAGTTTGAATAATATTCATAATATTTTCCTTTATCTTGTTCCTACTCAGATTCTTTTTTAAGAATCTCTTCGAGTAGACCAGATTCAATTTTTGTCAAATTTCTCGATTGCAATAACTCTGGTCGACGTTTAAACGTACGCCAAAGACTCATCTGCAATCGCCATAATTGTATTTGTTTGTGGTTTCCTGATAATAATACATCTGGAACTTTTAACCCGTCATACTCTCGTGGAATTGTATAATGCGGGTAATCAAGTAAGTTGTTCATAAATGAATCCGCTATAGCTGACTCTTTATCGTTTAATACGCCTGGTATTTGGCGCATAATTGAGTCAATAAGTAACATAGCTGGCATTTCTCCACCAGAGACTACAAAATCTCCGATTGACAGCTCCAAATCAATATTACGTTCTATAAAACGTTCATCTATTCCCTCATAACGACCACATACAAATATTAACCCGTCTCTTAAAGCTAATTGGTTAATCAGATTTTGATCAACTCGTTTGCCCTGTGGAGACAAGTAAACTCGAAGCGGTTTATCAAGCCCTAAATTATTTTGTTCTGATAATGCCTCATGTAATGCTAACTCTAAAGGCTCTATCTTCATGACCATTCCAGGTCCACCACCGAAAGCTTTATCATCGATTCTTCTATACGGATCTGAAGTAAAATCTCTAGGGTTATGCGTACTCAAAGAACAAATTTTATTGTCAAATGCCCTGCCAATAACACCGAATTTGGTGATATTATCAAACATTTCTGGAAATATCGAAATTACGTTAAATTTCAATAGTCAAGTTCCCAATAAACTGTAATTTGTTTTTTCTCTAAATTGACATCCAATATATATTGTGCCACAAATGGGATTAGCCTTTGTGTTTCACCGTCTTTAATCACCAATACCGAGTTAGCGCCTGTCTCCATAAGACTATCAACAGTACCAAGATATTCTTCTTTTGAGTTACAAACCTGCAATCCAATTAAATCAACCCAGTAGTATTCATCATCATCAGGTTTTGGAAATTCATTTCTCGGGACAGCCACAATAGCACCTTTAAGAAGCATTGCACCATCACGATCTGAAATTCCATCAAGTTTAGCATGGAATATTTCATTTTGTACAAAACTTTGTTCTACACTATGCAAAACCCACTTTTTATTAGCATTATTAACGGATACATATAATTTTTTATAATTACTTAGAGAATCATGTTCGTGGGTACTTGTTTTAATTTTTACCCAACCTTTGATACCGAAAGCATTAACCACCTTCCCCATAGGGATAAGGTTATCAATTACCTCGCTATTATTATTGTGCTGTTTTTGGTGCATTTAATTTAATTAGTTTTTTTACTGCTGGAGAAACCTGTGCCCCAACATTAGTCCAATAAGTTAATCTTTCAGAATCCATTCTAAAAGCTTCACCTTTTTCTCCAGCCAGTGGATTATGGAACCCTAATTTTTCAATGAAACGCCCTTGTAAACGAGCATGCGAATCCGCGGCAACAATGTAAAAGTAAGGACGATTACGATTACCACCACGAGCTAAACGAATAACTACCATTCATTTTTCCCTTTTATAATTTAAAAACAACCACCTGAAATACCTCAATATTTTAATCAAGTTAACCTATACTTAAGTACACCGATAGTCAGCCCAATCCGTGATTTTATCACAAAATGCTACTATATATCCAGAAAACTTAGATTTATTTTTATGCTTTGTTTTTTATTAACATGACTACATTGTAAATAATCACAATAAACAATATCCATTTTAAATAATATGAATTTACAATTGTAACTAATGGCGCCGCTACAAAAACCCCCACAGTACCTGAAATCAACAATAATAATGAACTCTTAAAATAAAATTTACGCTTAACTATAAACGGAATAGATGTAGCAGGCATCTGAAATGCACTTGCAGTTGCCATAATTGGAAATGCAATTATTGGGCTGGCACCAATGATAAAAATAAAAATTTGAATCAAAGAATAATACCCAACCCCAAAAGCTGGCAATAATCCAGAAATAAACATAAATATTGCAAACAATACTAATTTATAACCAGTTATTCCATGACTAGTACCATTCATTGAAAACACCCCAAGTTGGGATAACAATAAAATCACCCCAGAGATAAAAAAAGCCAATAGCATAACCCGTTGAATCATCTGTTTACTCACATTCACCGCAACAAAACCAGACAACATACCACCTAAGGAAATCATCGAACAAGAAACAAGAAGAGTCAACAAATCAACTTGAACAAAATGTAGAAAAATCAAAGCCTGCACTAATGCCGTTACCATAGCTTGAAGATTTAGACTACCAATTAAGCTTGCATCATCAGGCATTAAATTAAAAACTCTCCGTAATGCCACAATACTCGCAAAACTGCCCACACCGAAAGTATCACCTAAATTAGCAATAAATCCAGTAAAAATTGTTTTTATTTTTGCGGATAATGACAATTTCTCTACTGCCGCATTCCGATTAACAAAAAACAATATTAAGACAACAACTGCTAAAGCAATTGCCAATAATTTAATATAAAATAATAACCCCATAATCGTACACCTCTAATAAAAAACGCTACCAAGAATGATAGCGTTTTGTTTTAAAATTAAAAAACTTACATTCTTGCTATAATAGCATCTCCAAAGCTCGAACACGATACCTCATTTGCATTATCCATAAGTCTCGCAAAATCATAAGTAACCGTCTTATCTGCAATTGCCCCCTCAATACCTTTAATAACTAAATCTGCAGCATCATCCCAGCCCATATAACGTAACATCATCTCTGCAGATAATATTATAGACCCTGGATTTACTTTATCTTGACCTGCATATTTAGGTGCAGTCCCATGCGTTGCCTCAAAAATAGCATAATCATCTGACACATTTGCACCAGGTGCAATACCTATACCACCAACTTGAGCAGCTAGAGCATCTGAAATATAATCGCCATTTAAATTTAATGTTGCAATAACATCGTATTCCGCTGGACGTAATAAAATTTGTTGTAAAAATGCATCCGCAATTACATCTTTAATGATAATACCATTAGGTAACTTTAACCATGGCCCGCCATCAACCTCAACTCCACCAAACTCTTGTTTAGCTACCTCATAACCCCAAGTTCTAAAACCACCCTCGGTGAATTTCATAATATTACCCTTATGCACCAGCGTAACCGACTCTCGATTATTATCAATAGCGTATTTAATTGCAGCTCGTACTAAACGTTTAGACCCATCCTTTGATACTGGTTTAATCCCTATAGATGATGTTTCTGGAAAACGAATCTTCGTAACCCCCATCTCAGTTTGTAAAAAATTAACTATTTTTTTACATTCTGGAGTCTGTGCATCCCATTCTATACCTGCGTAAATATCTTCTGTGTTTTCTCTAAAGATAACCATATCAGTTAATTCTGGTTGTTTTAGTGGGCTTGGTACACCCTTAAAATAACGAACGGGGCGAACACATGTATATAAGTCTAACTCCTGACGTAACGCTACATTTAATGAGCGCATTCCACCACCAACTGGTGTACCCATCGGACCTTTAATGGCTATTTTATAATCTTTAATAATATCCATCGTCTCTTTAGGTAAGTATTGATTATCACCATAAACATTTACCGCTTTATCACCAGCGTAGACTTCCATCCAATGAATAGTTTTAGTCCCATTATATGCTTTTTTAACTGCAGCATCAATAACCTTCATCATTACTGGTGAAATATCCACACCAATACCATCACCCTCTATAAAAGGAATGATTGGATTATTTGGAATAGCTTTAATATCTGTTATTTTCTGGCCAGAAGTAGGTATAGTAATCTTTGACATGTCAAACGTCCTTAAAATTTATAGTTTTAATAAAATAATATTTTCTTATGAGCTGACGCTCTATTAATAAGTAAGCACTCAATTATAGCATAAAAATAATATATTAGGGAGAATTGCAAAAGTAGAAATTTAAATTTATTCTGGCAAAAGCTGTTTTCATTGAGATACATTGAGATTATTAGGCGGAAAAAATGTCGGGTTAGCTGCTAGAACCACTAGTAGCTAAAAAATCACTGCTTTGCATTTTTGCTATCTGAATAATATTTATTTCTATAGTTTTAGAATAACTTTCTAATGGTAAATTATTGTATGAGGTTTCAAATGGTAGCTCCATTTCTTCAGCAA
>CAITEL010000229.1 GCA_903891375.1 uncultured Neisseriaceae bacterium | reverse complement strand
GGTGCATCTTTAATAATTTTCCAACTATATTTATGAAACTCCCAACGACCACCCATTGAGGTATTCACATCACCTTTTTGATATAAATTCAAATCTGATTTATACATGCTAATACCATGCTTAACTGTTGGGGAAAAAAAGATGAAAAGTGGGGTCATCACAAAAATGAGTAATGCGGAGAATATCAAGCCAATGCGTATATTCCACTGCAACAATAATAAAACCAACATAATAACGTATAAAATTTGACCACCGCGACCATGAATTACAAAAAAAATATCAAAAGTACATAGTAGTATAGCCAACAAATAACAGTTTTTTCTTAAAGTTGAAAGCTTTTGCGTAAAGAGAATAGATAGCAAACTGACACTTAAAATACCTGCAAAATAATTTTGATAAGTATGCCCATAAAATAAATGTTGTGATTTACCATTAAATATAAAGAGCATGCCATCTTCAGTAAAAAAATTTAACTTAAATACGTGAGAAACAATCGACAAAAAAACCGCAATCATTACACCAAAAGCAAATCCTCGATATAATGATAGTTTATATTGTGATTGATAAAATATAGCAAAGATAATAGGCGTTATTAAGAAAATATCCACCTTCAGTAACATGTGTAAAATATCTTTAGTTGGTGCATTTGTCCATAGTACACCGAATAAAAATAAAATGTAGATAAATAATGATATTTTGACAAAAGGTGAGGCTATTGCCAATTTTATGTTATTTCTAACTTTATTTGATAATAATGCAACGACTAACATGGCCACCATTGAGGTAGATTGTAAAGCCATTGATGTAGTTAGCGACAGCCCAAATAAAAATACAAACATTATTAAAAGTTGGCCAGTAACCTTTTCCATTTTATTTTCTAACCAATTTGTAATGTTGTTTGGTCCAATCTATATCACCAAATACACGGTTGATATTCATCATCAATCTATGCCTTTTATCCCGACTGCTTAACTGGTAGTTCTGGTTTATAATTAATTCTTTTTCTGCAGAAGAATTAAGCCACTCAGTAATGATTTTAGGATGTGAGCCTGTAAACGTTGTAAGCGCATTTTCATCTATATTACCATAGCCATAGAATTCGGTTGGGTCTTTTCCCCAGTAGCGTTCAACACGTTTATTTTTTTCATTCATAGCTGAGATTAAACGTACATGCCCGTAATGGTACATATGGCAGTTTAATAATGCTGCCCGAGGATAACGCCCACGTTTATTCTCATTCATAACCACCCAGAATAATCCATCGGGTGCCCAAGACCTTATCGTATTGCGAATTATACGTGGTGCCCTGCGGTACCATCTAGGTGAAATGGCAATATGATTTTGCGTACCATAAAAATGATAATAGTCAAAAATTAATGCTTCAACTTCGATATCGGATAAATATTTTGCCATTTGTGCCCGAATAAGGGGCACGTCATTTTCATGAATGATTTCATCACATTCTAGATAAAACGCCCAATCACCAGTACAATTAAACTGTGCAATCATTTTTTGTTGCGCATAAGTATAACCACGATCGGCCATAGATTCGTTCCAAGAGGTTTCAATTATACGTAATTTATTATCTTTTATATTTTTTATCTGTAATAAGGTATCATCATCACTTTCGCCAACAGCAACAACAACTTCATCGCAGACTAAAAGCAATGATTTAATACTCTCTATATACGGATAACCTAAGATACTACCATTACGTACAAAAGTGAATCCACTTACCTTCATCTCATACCTTATTTTTTTATTCGCCAGCTTTTGTCGGCGTTTTCTTTTTTGGCGCAACAATCATAATTGCGTTTCTACCCTCAACTTTGGCTTTTTGTTCACAAACGGCCTCATTTATCAAATCAAGTTC
>CAITEL010000228.1 GCA_903891375.1 uncultured Neisseriaceae bacterium | reverse complement strand
TTTAACGATTTTAGGAAATCAGCTGATGATAATTTCAGCAAAATTTATATGATGCAAAAAATAAAAAATTTCATTATCCTGCCCATTAGTATTGTCTTAATTATTGTTTCTTGTACTAAAACTACTAATACTGTTACAACAGATACAAGTGGCAACTGGGTAAAAAGATCAGAATTTGATGGTAATGTAAGAACTGGTGCAATTAGTTTCGCAATTGGTGACACAGCATATATTGGCACAGGTTATGACGGTACAATTAGGTACAGTGATCTATGGGCGTATGATCCGAATAAAAATTATTGGATTCAGCGTGCTTCTTTACCAGGTATTGCCCGAAATTCAGCTGTAGGCTTTACAGTTGGAACAAAAGGTTATATATCTACTGGTTTTGATGGTATTAATAAATTAAGTGATACCTGGGAATTCAACCCCGCTACAAATAGTTGGATGCAAAAAGCCGATTTTGCGGGTACCGCAAGATACTCAGCAGTGGCTTTTGGTATTAACCAAAATGGATATCTTTCTACAGGATTTGATGGTGGATATACAAAAGATCTATGGCAGTTTTCACCAAATGGAGGTGTTAATGGAATTGGTGCCTGGGTTCAATTACCAAGTTTTGGTGGTTCTAAAAGATCTGGCGCTGTTAGTTTTGTAAGTAACAATAAAGCATATGTATTAACTGGCATTAATAATGGTACATCTGTAAGTGATTTTTGGGTTTTTGATCCATCAAATGCTAGCACTCCTTGGAAACAACTAAGAGATATCGCAAATACAAGTACCGATACTTATGATGATACTTATACTGATATCGTTAGAAGTAATGCTGTAGCATTTACAATCGGAACTAAAGCATATGTATCTGTTGGAGAAAACGGAGCCTACACTAAAACTACTTGGGAATACGATATTGCAACCGACTTATGGGTAAAGAAAACTCCATATGAAAGATTAGAAAGAAGCGGCGCTGTAGCTTTTACAGTGAAAGGCAGAGGATTCGTAATCGCGGGTAGAAATAGTACTTATTATTTCGACAATTTAGATGAGTTCTTACCAAACGATGTTCTAAATGTTAATGATTAAAAAGAATTTTGTCTGGATACTTTTTGCTTTTGCATTAGTTCTTTTTATAGTCAAATTTTATCCATTCAATACGAAAGGAAAAAATGACCAGCCTTTTTATAAAACTGTTCAAATCGAAGGCGGGTGGGGATATGACATCTATAAAAAAGATTCGGTATACATTCATCAGATGACAATTCCTGCATTAGAGGGATTGAGAAGTTTTAAAACAGAATCTGATGCAAAGAAAGTAGCGAGTTTGGTTTTAGAGAAAATGAAGTACAATCAATTCCCAGTGATATCATTGAAGGATTTAGATAGTTTAAAAATACATTAGACTTAGTCTTCTAATAAATAAAGAGCTCCTAGTTTTTACTAGGAGCTCTTTTCTATTGCAATATGTAGTTTTTCGCGATATGAATTTCCAATTGGAATATTGTGGATGCCTATATTAATTTCATTTTTACTAATCGAATCAACCTGACTCAGAGATACGATATAGGATCGATGAACACGTACAAAATAAAGTTCTTCGAACTTCTTTTCAAACTCTTTTAAATTAATTAAAGTAACTAAGGGGTTGGGTTTATTCTTTAAATATATCTGAGTGTAATCCCGCATACCAGCGAGAAATATTATATCCGCAATAAATATTTTTATCAGCTTATAGTCTGATTTAATAAAAATAAATTTACTAGTCTCAGTCATATTGTTAGTTGCTTCCTTGTTTAAGAATTACACTATTATAAAAGTATGACGGAA
>CAITEL010000227.1 GCA_903891375.1 uncultured Neisseriaceae bacterium | reverse complement strand
TTTCAATATTTATTATTTCTCCATCATTAACCGTAGCTTTTATATCAAGTATTGAGTATTTATCTTCTAACATTTCTTTAGTTATATTTGGATTTTCTAGTTTTACTTTAATGATACGTTTCGATGATTCATCAGTATAACCGAATATTCCATTTAATAGGCTAATCAATACTTTGGGATGTTTTTCACTACCAAATATATTTTTAAATACAAAATCTACTTGCGGATTCATTAATGTGTTTTTTGCGTTTTCTTTAAGTTCTGTTTGTGAAATTCGTTTCATCTTTTATTTTCCATTCATTTTCTTATATTCTTACTATATTTTTGCTACTTGCTAAAGTCAAGGGTTCAAATACTACGGCTATACAAGTCTATATGCTCTAACGTTTTTTGATATAAATCACCGCCATACTTAAATGTTTGATACCAATCTATAATTTTTATTAATGTGTCTTCTAGGTTCCATTGGGGGTGCCAGTTAAGCTCTGCACGTGCTTTACTACAGTCTAATTTTAAATAGTTCGCCTCGTGTGGATGTGACTCATTGTCTAATACCCAATTAGCACTGTCTCCCCACATTTTACATAATCTATCTACAATATATTCAACGTTTTTTACCTGGGTATCATCTGGGCCAAAATTCCAACTGTTAGCAAAAGCAGTATTGCCATTATATAGTTGTTCGGCTAACATTAGGTAGCCAGACAATGGCTCTAAAACATGTTGCCATGGCCTAATGGCTAATGGGTTGCGTATTCTTACGCTTTTATTGCCTAAAAATGCTTTTATCATATCGGTAATTAAACGGTCATCTGCCCAATCACCACCGCCAATCACATTCCCTGCTCGACCACTTGCAAGTAGCGTATTATGTTCTACACCATAAGTTTTAACATTAAAATAACTTTTTTGATAGCAACTAGTCACAAGTTCAGCACAACCTTTACTATTACTATACGGGTCATGACCTCCCATTGGTTCATTCTCACGATAGCCCCAAATCCATTCTTTGTTTTCATAGCATTTGTCACTAGTTACATTAACAATAGCTTTAACTTTCTTATTGTGGCGTATCGATTCTAATACGTTGACTAAACCAAGCACATTAGTTTGATACGTCTCTATTGGGTTAGCATAAGAATATCTAACCAATGGTTGGGCAGCCAAATGTAACACGATCTCTGGATTTACTTGATTTAAAAAATTATTAAAGTCTTGATAATTACGAATATCGCCAACACAATACGTAAATTTATTTTGAAGATCCAGTAACTCAAACATACTCGGTGATGTCGGTGGGGTAAGTGAGTACCCATATACTTCTGCACCAAGTTCAATTAACCAAGTAGTTAGCCAACTTCCTTTAAAACCAGTACAACCCGTAATAAGTACTTTCTTTTTATACCAAAAGCTTACATCACTCATTTCCATAACTTCCATGGTGCTTTATTTTCTTGCCAAAGATTTTCTAAATGTATTTTATCCCTCATGGTATCCATTGGTTGCCAAAATCCATCATGTTGGTATGCCACCAATTGATGAGAACTAGCTAATTTCTCAATGGGGTCTTGTTCCCAAACACAATCACTACCCTCAATTAAATCTAGCACCTTTGGTGATAACACAAAAAAACCACCGTTTACCTTGCCACCGTCTCCTTTAGGCTTCTCCTTAAAACTGGTAATTAAATTGTCATTAATATCTAAAACCCCAAAACGTCCTGGTGGTGAAACTGCTGTTAATGTTGCATGTTTGCCGTTACTTTTATGAAATTTAATTAATTCATTGATATTAATATCGGCAACACCATCACCATAAGTAAAGCAAAACGCCTCTTCATTTTTAATATATTCTGCAACGCATTTTAATCTACCACCAGTCATTGAATTGTCCCCAGTATCAATAAGTGTTACCTTCCATGGCTCCGCATACTTATTATGTACCTGCATTTGGTTATTTGCCATATCAAAAGTTACATCAGACATATGTAAGAAATAATTAGCAAAATATTCTTTGATTATATAACCTTTATAACCCAAACAAATAACAAACTCGTTTATTCCATAATGTGAATAAATCTTCATAATATGCCATAAAATTGGCTTTCCACCAATCTCCACCATAGGTTTTGGTTTAACAATTGTTTCTTCTGATATTCTGGTACCCAAACCACCAGCTAATATTACGCATTTCATTAGTAACTCCTAGATAATCATTGCAAACACATCTCATGTGGCACCTTCTGTTCGACAGATCATGTGATTAACTGCTAATTAAATATTACACGGAATTATACCATACTCTAGACCCTAAGTATTTGATTCTTTGTTATCAAAGGTAAGTACCTAGACAAATGTTATCTGGTATTTTATTTAAGGATATTTATGTCCTTTAAATTTAATAAGGGCAATGGCTGGATCCCAGCCTACGCTGGGATGACAAATGTCTGAAAATTTATGGCTTGGTACTTACTTCAATAGCCAAACTTAACAACCATATATAAAAAAGCCACATAGACATGTGGCTTTTACTATTGAAACAATCCTAATCTCACTACTCAAAATTAGAAAGTGTGGGAGAATCCCATCGCAACAGTTGATTGGTTATTTTGGTAAGCGTTGCTACCGTTTACTGCGAATTGACCTGCAGAATTATTTCCAACAAAACTAACGTTGGTTAAGGTACTACCATACCAAATCTGACCAAAGTTAACAAAAGCAATCGTACGTGGGGTAATATTCCAATCTAGCTCTGCCACAGCTTGTTGATACCCACTATTAGCTATTTGTTGTGCACTACCATCAATTACATCGCCAATACCACCACCAGTCATCATATTATTCGCATAACCATAACCTACTTTAGGTGTCCATGCTCCTAAATGATAACCCAACGATATCGCAATTTCTTGCATTTGCATCGCATTCGTATTACCCAATTGTGTAGCAACTGCTTGATAACCTGGATTATACACCATTCCAGTAGCTGTGGCACCGCCTGTTGCAGTACCCATTGCAATCGCACCACCAGAATTTGGCCAGCTGTTCATCCCAAAGCCATTTGTAGTTTGAAATGCCATGTTGGCAATTAAACCATCAGGGTCATTATAGTTGATTTCAAGAGTATTCGCATAAGCTGGACCGTACGAAGCATTAGGGTAACAAATCTGTCCACCATTTGAAGACACACACGAAGTACTCATGCCATTAGTACCTGTAGTATAGCTGCCTACATTTTGCCAAATTGTTGTACCTAAAGCTACACCCCAATTACCATTTGCCCAATTCACACCTAAGCTATAAATTCCACCTGAATAATCACCATTTAAGCCTTGGCTAAACGTGTTGAAACCATTAACACCTGACACACCAGTTAGACCACTGCTATTAAATCCATACATTGCCACCATATTAAAACCAGCCCAAGAAGGTGAATCATAACGAATTGAAGTTGGAATTAATTTACCTGTCCTGCTATATTGTAATCCATTAACACCATTTGCCGAGTTAAACATATTGGTAATACCCATGTTATCTCGTTGGAAGTCACCTATATTACCTAAGCGTACCCGACCAAAAGCCCCCTGTAGCCCAATATAAGTTTCACTTGATGCTAGTGTATTAACCTGATTATTCAAATGACCTGAACCTAAAGAAGAGGCTGCCCCACCTTGGGCATTAGGCGCAACCAATCCGCCACCACTGGTACTATTGTATGCTTGACCTGACGCTATATCTAAGTATTGTTCCACCTGCCAAATAACAGCAGTCTCACCATAAACAGAGTCAGCGCCACGGATACCAAAATAAGATCCGTAATCCTGTACGCTACCAGTACCTGGTGCTGTGGAGTTTTGAAACTGGTCATCTTCGATACCAGCGGCAATCTTACCGTAAATGTTTACATCGGCAAAAGATACTGTTGAAAGAGCAGCTAGAGCTAATGTTAGCCCACGTAATTTAATTTTCATTATAATTTTAACCCCTAAAATATTTTCATTCTTATTAAAAAATCACCCAATGGATATGTTACACGAATTAGGTTTTATTCTTGCAAATAGTCCTGTCACCATGACCTTATCACACATTTATTTTACTTCGCTGAACTTTTTTTAAAATAATTTTAATTTCATTATAAATCAGACTGTTACTAGACTCGAATTAAGGCTTATAATCCATTTTTTTTGCAAAATAATCATCAA
>CAITEL010000226.1 GCA_903891375.1 uncultured Neisseriaceae bacterium | reverse complement strand
ATTTTGATTTTGATGGAACACTAACATCGAAAGATACATTAATACCATTTGTGTTATATGCAGTTGGTTGGAGTAAGTTCTTGCTAAATTTACCTAGAGTTGCCATTATAGTATTTTTATATGTATTTAAAATCATTAATAATGAAAATGCTAAACAACGGTTTTTAACTATTATGTTAAAAGGTATGTCAGAAGATAATTTAGACACAACCGCTAAAAATTTTTCTTTAACTAAATTAGATAAATATTTAAAACCAGATATTTATAGCAAATTAGAATACCATAAAGAGCATAAACATAATATTATTATAATAAGTGCTAATTTAGCCATATACTTACGTTATTGGGCAAAAAAACATGATTTAACTGATATTATTGCAACAGAAATAGAATTTATTAATGGTGTTGCAACAGGGGTTCTTGCAACACGGAATTGTTATGGTGAACAAAAAATTATGCGCTTACAAGAATACTTGACAAGTAAAAAATTAAACTTTGCGTATAGCTTTGGATATGGTAATTCTACTGGTGATTATGAGTTACTTAAATATGTGGATGAGGGATACTGGATAACGGATGATACAACTATTAGTTGGAAAGAATATCTTAATGGTTCATGACGCTTTCAAAGAGCAATTAATATTAGGGGTAAATGAGTTATGTCTTATAACTACGGATATGCTCATTGATAAGTTAATCCTTTATAAAGATATGTTATTGAAGTGGAATAAATCATATAATCTAACTGCAATTACAAAACCAGATGAGGTATTAAAATATCATATATTAGATGGTTTAACTTTAGTTAAGTATTTAACTGACACGGCTTTTAATGGTAATATTATTGATGTGGGTAGTGGTATGGGGGTGCCAGGCATTATACTGGCTATATGTTTCAATAACTTACCTATAACAGTACTTGATAGTAACAAGAAAAAAACTACATTTTTAACACAAATAGCGATTGAACTAGGTTTGAAAAATCTAATGGTTGAAAATTCTCGGGTAGAGGGCTTTTACCCGACTAAAAAATTTGATATTATAACTTCAAGAGCATTTGCTGATTTACAGATGTTTGTTAGTTTAACTAATCATTTATTGTCACCTAATGGTTATTTTTTAGCCATGAAAGGTAAGAAAACTGCAACAGAAATCACAAAAATCATAGATTATGACTGTGAAACAATAAAAGTTAAGATTCCGAATACTACAGATTTACGCTTTTTAGTAAAGATAAAAACTAATGAAAAACATAATAGCAATTGCTAATCAAAAGGGTGGGGTGGGTAAGACTACAAGTGTGATAAATCTTGCAAGTAGCCTCCACTTAAGTGGTAAAAAAATATTAGTAGTAGATTTAGATCCTCAAGCTAATGCGACAACTGGGAGTGGTATAGAAAAAACGGAGTTAAAAGTTTCAATTTATGATGTTTTAACTAAACAAAGTAAAATTACTGATGTGATTATAAAATCTGACAGTTGTGGCTTTGATATATTACCAGCGAATCGAGACTTAGCTGGTGCGGAGATTGAATTAGTCAATAGCTCTCATCGGGAGTATCGTTTAAAAGAGACTCTAACTGAAGTGTCGCCAAATTATGATATGGTATTAATTGATTGTCCGCCATCTTTGAGTTTACTAACTCTAAATGGCTTATCTGCTGCGCATAAATTAATTGTGCCGATTCAATGTGAATACTATGCATTAGAGGGTTTAACTGATTTATTAAATACAGTTAATCGATTAAAAAACGGAATTAACCCAGAGTTAGAATTATTAGGTTTAATTCGTACCATGTTTGATAGTCGCAATAACCTAGCTATCCAAGTTTCTGAGGAATTAAGTAAACATTTTAATGGTAAAGTGTTTAAAACAGCTATCCCTAGAAATGTACGTTTAGCTGAGGCTCCAAGCCATGGTATTGCCGCAGTGATTCTTGATGAGTCGGCTGCTGGTTCGGTTGCATATATAGCATTAGCACAAGAAATCTGCAAAATATTCAATGATGGGGGTAATTGAGTCATGGTAAAACTAAAAGGTTTGGGTAAAGGTTTAGATGCGTTATTGTCAGCATCAAACATTTCGGTTGCAACTACAATGGATGATAGTGTTAATGAAAACACTTTGCAAGAAATTGCTATAGATAAAATCAAACCAGGGAAGTACCAACCACGCAAAACATTTAATGAAGAAAGTTTACAAGAACTAGCTAACTCTATTCTACAAAATGGTGTGATTCAACCAGTTGTTATTAGAAAATTGGGTAATGGTTACGAATTAATTGCTGGAGAGAGACGTTTACGTGCTTGTAAAATTGCAAAATTAAATAAAATACCAGCGATAATAAAAGAATTAACTGATGAAGAGGCTTTAGCGGTAGCCTTAATTGAAAATATTCAAAGAAAAGACTTAAATATTATTGAAGAATCTTGTGGTTATAAGAGGCTAATTGATGAATTTAGTCTAACACATGACGAACTAGCTAAAATAACTGGACGTTCGAGAAGTCATATCACGAATATTTTACGGTTATTAAATTTAAGTGATGCGGTACAAGTGATGCTAATGGCGGGTGATATAGATATGGGGCATGCACGAGCATTGTTATCGCTACCTAATGATTTGCAATTGACGGTGGCTCAAGAAGTTATTGATAAATCTTTAACAACCAGTCAAGTTGAGAAATATGTGACAACGTTACTAAAAAATGAAGAATCAGTTAATAATACAAAAACGGTAGCAGTTAAACGTCATGATCCAAATATAAGCAAATTAGAAACTCAAATTGCCGATAAGTTAGGCATGATGGTTAATATAAAACACAATAATCAAGGCAATGGTAGAGTGACTATTACGTACTCTTCTTTGGATGAATTAGATAATTTATTAAATTGTTTCTCATGAACATAACCACAATTAAAGATTAAAATTTAAATACTTTATAATATACTTAGCACGGTCATCATTTGAGCTTTTCGATTTCGCTCATGATGGACTATTGTACACGGCGTCGCTTATCAAAAACCTCAAATGATGACTGTGCTAAGTATACATATTAATTATTAGGAGGGACGTTTTATGAAAAGAAAGATAATTTATACTATGATGTCGATGTTTGTCATTAGTTCAGCACTTGCCACAGAGGTTAAACTAAATACAACTTCGGAGTCATCTAGTATTATCAGTGGAATTGATTATAACAATATAGACAAATCAATTTTACCGCAAACTGATTTTTATTCTTATGTAAATGGTAAATGGTTAAATACAGCAAAGATACCTGAGGACAAGTCTTCGTGGGGTGTTTTTTATGAATTGCGTGAAAACAGCATCAACCAGTTACATGGTATAATTACCAATCTTAATAACAATAAAAATATAGCTGATAACTCGAATGAACAAAAAATTATTTATCTGTATGATAGCTATATGAATGAATCTGCACTAAATTCACTGGATATTAAACCACTACTACCAGAGTTTGCAAAAATAGATGTTTTAACTAGCATTCGTCAAATTCCCGAAATGATTGCTTATTTTAATCGTGTAGGGGTAAATTCACCATATGATATTGGTATTCATCAAGACGCAAAAAATTCAACAAAAATGATAGTTGATATAGGTCAAAGTGGTATAAGCTTACCAGATAGAGATTATTATCTAGATATGAAAGACGATAATTTAAAAAATATAAGAACCAAGTACGAAGCTTACATGGTTGATATGCTTACTATGTCTGGGGATAAAAATGCACAAACTAATGCGAAGATTATATTAAAACTAGAAACTGAGCTAGCTAATATTCAATGGACAAAGGTTGAAAATCGTGACCCAATAAAAACGTATAACAAATATAGTATTAAACAATTACATTCGTTGATGCCTGACTATTCTTGGGATAAATATTTATTAAAAGCCAACTTGAATGATAAAATAACATACTTGATAGTAAGTCAGCCAAGTTATTTGCAAGCTCTTGATAAAATAATAAACAACACCCCATTATCTGCATGGAAGACTTATTTTAAATGGCAAGTTCTTAACGGTTCGGCGTCATTATTATCCAGTAAATATGCAAATAGAAGCTTTGCTTTTTATGGCAGTACATTAAAAGGGATTCCAGTACAAGCGCCAAGATGGAAACGAGGTGTAGGATTTGTTGAGGGAAATATGGGTTATGCTTTAGGTAAATTATATGTTGCAGAATATTTTCCCGAAGAAAATAAGAAAAAAATGAAAGAATTAGTAAATAATCTTATAACTGAATATAATTTAAGTATTGAATCATTAGATTGGATGGGTAAGGCCACGAAATTAGAAGCGTCAAAAAAACTAGCAACAATGATGTTAAAGATTGGTTACCCAGACGTATGGCGTGATTATTCTAAATTAATAGTAGTTAAAGGTGATTTAATAACTAATGTCAGAAATTCTAATGATTTTGAATATTATCGCAATATAAATAAATTAGGTAAACCAATTGATCGCAGTGAATGGGAAATGACACCGCAAACAGTAAATGCTTACTATAACCCTGAGTTAAATGAAATTGTGTTCCCTGCAGCTATATTGCAACCGCCATTTTTTAATGTGTTAGCCGATAATGCCGTTAATTATGGTGGTATTGGTGCGGTAATAGGCCATGAAATAAGCCATGCTTTTGATGATCAAGGTAGTCAATATGATGAAAAAGGTAATTTACGTAATTGGTGGACTGCTGAAGATAGAAAAAAATTCAAGGAGAAAACCACTCAATTAGTAAAACAATACAATGGTTATAGCCCTGTTACTGGGTATTATGTGAATGGTGAACTAACGTTAGGTGAAAATATTGCTGATAACTCTGGTCTTGCCATTACGTATAAAGCGTATCATTTGTCCCTAGCTGGTAAAAATCCTCCAGTAATTAATAATTTAACGGGAGACCAAAGGCTTTATATGGGGTGGGCACAAGTGTGGAAAAGTATAACACGTAAGCAACAAGAGCTAGAATATCTTAAAACAGATCCGCATTCACCTGCACGTTTTAGGTGTGACGGAGCTTTGAGTAATCAAGATGGCTTCTATAGAGCCTTTAATGTGGAGTCTGGTGATAAAATGTACTTAAAACCAAATGATCGAGTATCAATCTGGTAAGTACCAAGCCATAAATTTTCAGACATTTGTCATCCCAGCGTAGGCTGGGATCTAAACATTGCCCTTATTAAATTTAAAGGACATAAATATCCTTAAATAAAATACCTGATAACATGTGTCTAGGTACTTAAGTATACTATAATTCAAAAAAGCAAACAAATTTTGCAAAGCTTATCGATTTTATGTTAAAATTGCGTCCTTTGGTATGTTTGTGGGTAACTACTTACATGCCAAATTTTAGACAAATATAACCTTTCTCTCGTTGTGAAAACAATTGTTTTTACTGCATGGACGAGAGATGTTTTAACCGTAAGGAGTATTCATGCGTCATTATGAAATCGTATTCCTAGTTCATCCAGATCAAAGCGAACAGTTAGGTCAGATGGTCGAAAGATACAAAAAAATAATTACCGAACATAATGGTAAAATTCACCGCCTTGAGGATTGTGGTCGTAAACATTTAGCTTATCCTATCGAAAAGTTACATAAAGCGCATTATGTTCTGATGAACATTGAAGCAGACAATAAATTATTAGAAGAATTGAATCATGCTTTCAAATTTAATGATGCAGTTTTACGTAATTTAGTTACTGTTAGAAAAACTGCGATTACTGAACCATCAGTATTTATGAAAGAAGAAAAGACTAAATCTTTAATGTAAGAATTAGTTAAATTATTATTAATGGAGTTATGTAACGAAACTAAAATAAGTGGAAAAATAGCAAAGGTATATCCAGTAAAATATACAATACATAAGACACCTGTTATATCATTTGTACTTGAGCATATGTCACGGCAAATTGAGTATAGTGTAAGTCTTGAAATAAAATGTAGAATTTACTGTGTTATGCTGTGTGCTGATGAATCTTTGAGCACAAAGTTGTTAGAAAAATATGTCTCTACAACAGGATTTTTAAGTCAAAATTCAAAATCACAATTAGTTTT
>CAITEL010000225.1 GCA_903891375.1 uncultured Neisseriaceae bacterium | reverse complement strand
AGTTGCGGGTAATATAGGTGTTCCAGTATTAAATAGTTATATTGAGATTATGGAAAATAAAGATATTCCTGAGTTAATAGTTCTGGAATTATCTAGCTTTCAACTAGAATCAACTTATAGTTTGTATTTAGAGGTGGCAACGGTATTAAATATCTCTGAAGATCATTTGGATAGATATAGAGATTTGTTAGAGTACGCATATATAAAGGCAAATATATTTAATAATTGTAAAACTCAGATAATCAATAAAGATGATGTTATAGTCTCAACTATGCTACGTACTAATTTAAAGCATAAAACCTTTAGTGAAAATTCAGGAGCTGATTTTAGTCTATCAATAAAAAATAATAAGCAGTATATTTCGCATAATGGACAAATAATTATAGACTGTAGTAAATTACAATTAGTGGGCAAGCATAACTACTTAAATGTGGCAGCATCATTAGCATTGTTAGAAGCAGTTGGTATTAATATTAGCAATGAAATATTGCTTCGTTCTTTATATGCATTCGCAGGTTTAGAACATAGAATGCAAAAAATATTGGTATATAAAGATGTAACATACATTGAAGATTCTAAAGGCACTAATGTAGGTGCAGTAGTTGCAGGTGTTGATGGATTATCTATGCCAGTACATTTGATTCTTGGTGGTGATGGTAAAGGGCAAGACTTTGCCCCATTAAAGGGTTTAGTGCATAAAAAATGTAAGTCTGTAGCAGTAATTGGTAAAGATAAATTAGAAATATTAAAAGTATTAGAAGAATTATCATTACCAATTGCCAATTGTGAAACATTAGAAGATGCGGTGGTTTTCTGTCATAAACAAGCACATGCTGGTGATTGTGTGGTTTTATCACCAGCTTGTGCTTCTTGGGATATGTTTGATAATTATAAACATCGTGCAGAAGTATTTGTTAATTGTATTAATGCGCTAATAGGTGCAAAACGATAAATGGCACATCCGAGTAGTTAAATTACACTACCGCTGAGTAGTTACATTTTTATTACAGCTCGCATCTGTGTTAACTACCCAATATCATAAGATAGATTCGCCATATTTAAGCTTGCCTAAGCCTAAATGTGTTGCTACCGTTTGCCCTATGTCGGCATAAGTGTTGCGAACGCCTATGTTTTTATTTATATTTTTATGATACATTATAAATGGAATATGTTCGCGTGTGTGGTCGGAGCCAGGCCAAGTTGGATCACAACCATGATCCGCAGTTAAAATTAAAATATCGTCATCAGTTAATGCCTCTATTATTTCTGGTAGGCGAGAGTCGAAATATTCAAGAGCATTTTTATATCCAACTATATCACGACGATGCCCATATAACATGTCAAAATCTACCAAATTAGTCATAATAAAAGTTTTATCAGCAGTATAAGTTTTCATGGCACTAATGCTTTTATTACATAGTTCAGGGAGTAAGTTAGCTTTTATCTCGACAGTGGTGCCTTGATGGGCATAAATATCGCCAATTTTACCAATAGCAATCACATTGCCACCACTATCACTACATACGTCAAGTAACGTTTTACTTTCAGGGAGAACCGAATAATCTTTTCTGTTACCCGTTCGCTCAAATGTATTTGGTGTGTCACCAATAAATGGTCGGGCAATAACTCGTGCTATACTAGGATCTAATAATTCTCTAACTGTTTCGCATAGCTTATATAGATTATCTAAGCCAAAATATTTTTCATGGCAAGCAATTTGAAACACTGAGTCTGCTGAGGTATAGAAAATAGGAAACCCACTTTGTATATGTTCTATACCTAAATCACGAATAATATCAGTACCAGAAGCGTGACAATTACCTAAATAACCTTTAATACCACTTTTATCCATGATTTTATTTAATAACTCTTGGGGGAAACTATTTGTGTGTGGTGTAAAATAACCCCAGTCAAAAAGAACTGGGCATCCAGCCATTTCCCAATGGCCACTAGTTGTGTCTTTACCAGAACTTAATTCTCTACATGCACCATAATACCCATGTACGTCATAGTTATTCTTATCTAGGTATAAAGTTTTATTGTTGACTATAGTGTATGCTTTCCCCAAGCCTAATTTTAATAAATTTGGTAGTTTAAACGATAAATTATTCTCATGAGCAAATTGATCAATATGTCCTAATGTATCACTACCCTCATCTCCAAATTTATCTGCATCAGGCAAATTACCAATACCGAAAGAATCTAAAACAAAAATTATTGCACGTTTTACCATGTTGGTTCCCTTTAATATGAACTATGAGTATTATTGGTGGCAGTATTGCTTAAAATTGCAATTACATCATTAAGTAAACTTGAGGCACCAAAACGGAATTTATTAGCTGTTATCCAGTTTGATCCCATTATTTTTTCAGTTAGTTCCAGGTATTTGATAGCTTCTACTACTGTTTTAATGCCTCCAGCTGCCTTAAAGCCACAATTTGGATTATATTGTTTAATAGTGTTTAGCATGATTTCTGTAGCACTTAGTGTTGCATTTATGTCAACTTTACCTGTTGACGTTTTAATAAAATCAGCACCATTGCTTATACAAATCTCGCTTGCTTTTTGAATTAATGTTGCTGTTTTGAGTTCACCGCTTTCAATAATCACTTTTAGGGTTTTATTTTTACAGATTTTTTTTGCGTTAGATATCAATATTGCGCCAATTTTCTCATCACCAGTTAGTAGCGCATGATAAGGAAACACAATATCAACTTCATCAGCTCCACGTGTGATGGCAAGTTGTGTTTCGTACAAAGCTAATTCAATATCAGTTGAGCCATGAGGAAAGTTGGTGACGGTGGCAATTTTTATTAAATTATTCGGTAATTCATATTTAGCCAGTGGAATAAATCTGGAGTAGATACAAATTGCGGGTACAAAGCCAAATGGAGTAATGGCGTTATTACATAAATTGTGTATGTTATATTCAGTGTCATTATCATTTAATGAAGTAAGGTCGAGTAGTCCAAGTATTTGCTGTGCTCTTGATTGTAGCTCATTCATTCATTTTTCCAATCCAGTAAACATAAGATCTGATAACGAACCCATAACTACCAGTTAAATTGCCATGTTGGAGTACTAATACTTTTTTGTGGATTATTAATGTTAAGATTTTGCTGTTGGTTAGGGTATAAATAATAGTCTGGTACATCGCCACGATTGTTGACTTTTATTTCGGTAACTACGCCACCATTTGCCTTTGCCTCTTCAATCTTGGTAAATGGCACATACCCATTATTACGAATGCTTTCATTGGAGTTTACATCCAAACTACTTACTGTTTTTTTGTTAGGGGCTGGGTTTATGGTGGTGGCGCTCATATCGTTGGTGCTAGAGTTGAGGTTTGTGGGTGGTTTGGGTATGCCTTGTTGATGATGGGCAGTGGTGCACCCGCTTATACTATTAAGACCAGAACATAGGGATATGAGCATTAATAATTTTTTCATGATTATAGTAACTCCTCATGCCAAGATAATCCGTCACGTGCCAATAGGGTTGATGCTGTTGAAGGTCCCCATGTGCCAGATGTGTATAATTTGGGGGCTAGGTTTAGTTTCTTCCAAGTATTAATAATAGGTTCTACCCATTTCCAAGCGGCTTGTTGCTCATCTCTACGTACAAACAAAGTCAATTGTCCACGTATTACATCAAGTAACAAACGTTCATAGCCTTCTTGTTTGTGTTCAGCCTTAAACATCTTATTAAAATCAAGATCTAAATAAACTGGTTGTAGTTCGTTGGTGTCACCTGGTTGTTTAGCTAAGAAATATAATTGAACAGTTTCTTCTGGCTGTAAACGAATAATTAAACGGTTAGCAAAGTTATTTACGGTTGAGGGGAATATCTTACACGGAATATCTTTAAACTGTATTACGATTTCGGCTAATTTTTCTTGTAAATGTTTACCTGAGCGTAAATAAAATGGTACTCCCGCCCAACGCCAATTTTGTATTTCGGCTTTTAGCGCAACAAAAGTTTCAGTATAACTATTTCGTGGAACATTTTCTTCATCTATATAGGCTGCAACAGGTTTACCATCAATTGCACCAGCTTTATATTGGCCTCTAATCACGTTATTTAAAACAGATTCTTCAGTTAATGGTTTTAATGATTGTAAGACTTTTAGTTTTTCGTCACGGATTGTGTCAGCATCAAGAGAAAACGGTGGTTCCATAGCCACAATACAAAGTAACTGCAATAAGTGATTTTGTAGCATGTCACGTAACGCCCCAGTTTTATCATAAAACTCTCCTCGAGATTCAACGCCGAGATCTTCTGCAATAGTAATTTGTATGCTACTAATCCATTGACGACGCCATAGTGCTTCAAATAGGGTATTACCAAAGCGAATTGCCATCAAGTTTTGTACTGATTCTTTACCTAGATAGTGGTCAATTCGATAAATTTGATCTTCTTTAAAATAATTTGCGACAAATTCATTAATTTCATTAGAAGATTGCAAATTGTGCCCTAGGGGTTTTTCTAATACAATTCTGGCTTTAGCATGATTTAGATTTACTTTAGCTAAATTTTCACAAATTGGTTTAAACAGTGTAGGTGCTGTCGATAGGTAATAAATGTTGGTGACTTCGGTATTTAAGAACGAAGCTAACAAGGAGTAATCATCGGGATTTTCTGCATCAATTTTAATATAATGAATTAGTTTACAAAAATTATCCCACATTTCGCTACTAATTTCATTTTTGGTATGTACTGCTTTATCAAATGAAAATTTATAAAATTCAATGTCGGTTAAGTCTTTTCTTCCTAGTGCTATGATTCTTGTGTTTTTATGTAGATTGTTATGTATAAATGCATTATACAATGCAGGTAAGAGTTTCCGAGTGACTAAATCACCAGTTCCACCAAAGAGCACTAAGTCAGATTGTTGTAGGTTATTTTCCATTATTTTTCCATTTGTTTTTGTCGTTATATTATATTCTTCCATAAGCTATCAAAAAATACGGGATTTGATGCCAGTAGTGAGTTATATTAATGTATACTTAGTATTGTACCATAGTGCTAGTCTTTTTTGTTGTAATTTCTCTATACTCATTCATATTCAAGTTCCAAGTTTGTTGCCAAGCTCCTTGCTTACTACCTGTAGGTGGCATCGCTTGGTGCCTCCTTGGATTTCGAATCTGTTCGAGTATATGTGTCTTTAAATATTTTATTGTGATATAAGTACCAAGAAACAAATTTTCGGACATTTGTCATACCAGCGAAGGCTGGGATCCAGCCATTGCCCTTATTAAATTTAAAGGACATAAATATCCTTAAATAAAATACCAAATAACATTTGTCTAGGTACTTAGATACACGTTATACAAAAAGACGACTGAATTGTGATGTGTCTCCTGTGAGTCGTTAAATTGCTACAAAGAATTAGAGTTAAAAGCAAGTGGTAGGATAGGATTAACACCTGTTATCTCCCAGATCGCACCACTTTGTCCAGTTAATAATAACATAATGTTTTCTTGTTGTAAGTTTTCATATTCAGATAACATTTGTCGACATATTCCACACGGTGTTACTGGGTGATTATTTTCGCCATTATTACTTAGATATGAAACAGCAATAGTTTTTATTGCAGATTTTTTTTCTAAGCATGAGTAATTCGCTAGCAATACTTGTTCAGCACATAAAGTTGCTGGATAGGCAGCATTTTCTTGGTTACTGCCAATAATGATTCTACCATCATTAAGCTGAGCTGCCGCCCCAACTTTAAAATGAGAATATGGAGAATAAGATTTACCCAGCGCATTTTTCGCCTGTAATATCAATTCTTGAGACTCAATTGATAATTCATCAATTGACGAATAAATTTTCATAGAAAACGAAATACTTTTTATTTGCATAATATGTATAGATTCCTTAAGTTTAAATTATCATATTAATAATATTTGTTAATACTTCATGCGGGTTAGTCGCTTGAGTAATTGGGCGACCAATCACCATATAATCTACTTGGTTTTGCATCGCCATTTTTGGTGTCATTATTCGAGTTTGGTCATCTGCCAAATTATGTGTCAGACGAATTCCAGGTGATACAGTTAGAAATTCTGTAGAGGTATTGCTTTTGATTGCTGGTGCTTCGTGTGCCGAACAAACCACCCCATCTAATTGACAGGCAAAGGCTAGTTTTGCTAAATTCACCACATGATTTTCTAAACTATCAGTTATACCAATTTCGTGTAAATCAGTATTATCCATACTAGTTAATACTGTTACTCCAATGAGTAATGGCTTATGGGTAGATTCATTAATTGCTTCATGTGCCATATGTAGCATTTTAGAGCCACCACTTGCATGTACATTCATCATCCAAACCCCAAGCTCAGAGGCCATCTTGCATGCATTATATACAGTGTTAGGTATATCATGAAACTTAAGGTCTAAAAACACATCATAACCACTTACAACTAATTTTTCTACTAATTTAGGGCCACATGCGGTAAATAATTCTTTACCGATTTTTATACGGCATAAAGTAGGGTCGATTTGTGTAATAAAATTTAACACATCTTTTTCATTGTTATAATCTAACGCCACTATAATGGGGGAATGTGTTGTAGGAGAATTATCTGTCATTAATGGGTTCATGGATTTCTTTCTAGTTTAAACGCTTAATATTCTTACGTCGAATAAAATATACAATGGTGAGTATGCCAATCCAAACTGGCATAAGGTAAACAGCTTGTTGCATATCTTTCATTTGCGTCATTATTCCGATAACTGATAGTAGTGTTATTATTGCAAGTATATTTAATATTGGAAACAACGGTAATTTATATTTTTCATTTGGATGTTTTCTTTTGAAGAAAATATGGCAAACTAAAATTGAAGTCCACGTTACAATAATTGAGGTGGTAGCTATAGCAATTAAATAGATTATAGCTTTGTCGGGGAATAAATAATTAATAACTACAGTAATTGCAATAATAATTGAAGTAAAAATTACAGCATTGTGTGGAATATGTTTTTTGTTATATATTCCAAATTTACGTGGTGCACTTCCCTGGTGCGCCAAGCTTGCAAGCATCCTAGCCCCAGCATAGAGGCAACTATTAAATGCAGATAATGCGGCAGTAATTGCAATAACATTCATTATTTGTGCAGCTGATGATAAACCAATTTTGCTAAATACGTCAACAAATGGGCTAATATTTGTTGAGAGTAATGCCCATGGGTACAGGCACAGTATTACAGAGATGGTACCAATATAAAAAATAACAATACGAAAAATCACACCATTAATTGCTTTTGGCACGGTTTTATTCGGGTTTTCGGCATCAGCTGCTGCAATTCCTACAAATTGAGTGCCACCAAAAGAAAAAATAACGAGAACAAAAGAGTACATAAATCCTTTAAGGCCCGCCGCAAAAAAATTATGTTGGATATTATCCCGTATATTAAGCATAGTATTCATATGTATGGTGTGGTTAAATAGCATCAAATATAAGGCAAATAAAATCATAATTATAATGGTTACGACTTTTATACCAGCAAACCAGAATTCAAATTCACCAAATAGACTAACATTAATGATATTGATAAAGAAAAACACGGCTAAAATAATTGAAATAACTAGCCAATGTGGAGTATTAGGAATCCACAAATCTAAAAAGTAAGTAACAGCAGTCACTTCAAGCATACATACGATGGTATATTCAAGCCAAGCATACCAACCAGATAGAAAGCCTAAATATCCACCAACATATTTATTTGAGTAATAACTAAAAGCTCCAGAGTTTGGTTCATTAACCACCATCTCACCTAAGGCACGCATAATAATATACATGACAATACCACCAATTAGGTACGATAAAATTATTGATGGACCAGTTAATGGAATAGATTTAGCCAAGCCAAAAAAAAGCCCTGTTCCAATAGCACCACCAAGTGCAATCATTTGAATGTGTCGGTTTTTAAGTTTACTCACAGTTTACCTCATTTATAACATCTAGCGATATGAATTTTTAATTACTTATTTATTACATTTTTTGCGTATAATATACAGCACGGTTAATAATAATATCCAAAATGGAGTAATATAAACGCTAAGTTTCATATCATCCATAGTTGTCATAACTAACATAACAACAAACAACATAATAATAGCAAAAATACTCGAATATGGAAATAACCACAGTTTAAATTTTAATTGTTCTTCGATGTGTCGGTGAATTTTTCTAAAACGCATTTGACTAACTAAAATAATAAACCAAGTGATTAGAATTGCACCAGTTGCGATAGTCAATAGGTACATTAAAGCTTTTTCTGGAAACAAATAATTAATTATGACCGATAAGAATATTGCTACACTTGTTGTAAGTATTGCTTTATATGGAATACCTTTTTTAGTTGTGTTTGCGAGCTTGGTGCTTGAATCACCGTGCAGTGATAAATTATATAGCATACGTGAGCTACTATATAAGCAACTATTAAAAGCAGATAATGCGGCAGTAATTGCCACAATATTCATTATTTCAGCTGCAATAGGTATTCCGATTTTTTGGAATACATCAACAAATGGGCTGATATTAGTCGCTAATTTCTGGTAAGGGTATAAACATACGATGGCTAACATGGTTAGAATATAAAACAGTAAGATACGTACGACAACTCCATTTATGGCACGTGGAATGTTCTTTTCTGGATTTTCAGCTTCTCCAGCAGCGATACTCACAAATTCAGTGCCACCAAAGGAAAATACCACAATAACAAGCGAAATAGCAAAGCCTTTTAATCCACCAGCAAAAAACAGGCTTGGGTCTTTATATTGAGCTATTTCTGGGTTAAGACCATGGTGGAAAAAAATTATATATGCACTAAAGACTAACATCAAAATTATAGCTATTATTTTTATGCCAGCAAACCAGAATTCAAACTCGCCAAAAAAACGGACACTAATTAAGTTTACGATGGTGAATAATACAAGTATAGCTAAACATATAATCCAATGTGGTACACCAGGTATCCAATAATCCAGAAAGAATGTCACTGCGGTTAATTCAACCATACACACAACAGTATATTCAAACCAAGCATTCCATCCAGCAATAAACCCTGCGTATGGTCCTATATATTTATGTGCATACTCGCTAAATGACCCTGGATGTGGTTGATGCACTGACATTTCACCAATAGCACGCATTATAATAAACATTACGATACCACCGAGTATATATGAAAGTACAATAGATGGACCAGTTAAATGAATTGATTTTGCCGAACCAAAAAACAACCCTGTTCCAATGACTCCACCAAGGGCAATCATTTGCAGGTGTCTATTTCTTAATTTATGTTGTAGCTTACTTTCTTTTTCCATTACCTTTGTACCCCCTTATTTCATCCGATTAATCTTACTATATAGATCATTTGCACTTTTTGTATAACCCCAACCATTTGGACTCCGATGGATACAGAGTATTAATAAGTTATTCATTAGGTGTTCATTATTTAGTAGTTCGTTATATAGTCCAATTTTATTAGGAGATCTTCTGATATTCGTCATATATGATGGTAATTTTGATTTAGGGTGCATATCAATAGTATGTGAGGCCTTATTGCTTATTACTTGATTGACTGATGTTTGTACTGTTTGAATTAGCGCTAATAGACACGCTTTTAAATCTTCATTTTCTTCATTTTCTTCATTTATATACGAATAGTTGATGAATTTTATAACCTTATTTTTTGCCGTTGTTTTTATTAAAGATGTTGGGTAGTTATCTATAGATTGGTAGTCATCATATTCTATTAATTTATCCTCTACATCATTTTGGGTAGTTAGAAAGAACTTCGAGTTATTTCGGCTTTCTCTCTCATTAGCGACCTGTTTTATCTCATTAGCTAATTCATCTATAAATTTACTAACATTTTTGTCAGCTACAGTATAGTTTTTAATTATATATCTATCGGAAAGGTTATTCTTAAAACTAGCCAAAGCCCATAAATTTCCTATATTGTATGGCAATTCTTTGTTGTACTTAAGGTCGGTAAGTTCATTAAAAAATTCACTATTCTTGTCTATATTCTTTGTGATGTTGTCCACCAAGCCCATTTTACTAAAGAAGTCCTTTAGTGAGTCTAAGTTTTTTGGGACATGCGTATTTATCACAGAGTATGTTAATACAAGTAGATAAACCTGCTCTCTAGTGAATTTCTGCGATGGAAAAAAACAACAAGACGTGGCTCCAAGGTCATCAAAATGCTCAGCTAAAATGTCCTTTAAATAGCTATGAGTATTGTCATCTTCGTTTATCTTGTTTTTGATTTTTGTTTTGATGTCCGCAATTATCGTAGTTAACTTTTCTTCTTTTGTTGGGTTTTTTATATTGTTGTTAACTTTGCGATTTTGTGGTAAATTACTATTGATGCTATAATTGTTCATTTGCT
>CAITEL010000224.1 GCA_903891375.1 uncultured Neisseriaceae bacterium | reverse complement strand
ATGATTTACAAAAACAATTATCATTGACAGTAATAATGATTACTCATGATTTAAATAGTATTTGGAAAATTTCTGACGAATTGATTTATCTTGGCGAACAAAAAGTTCTACTTCATGACACTGTTAATAATGCTGCAAATAACACTAAAATTCCAGAACTCTATGAATACTTTAACAAAGAACGTGGGCAAGCCACTAAAATATTTTATACACAAGCAAGGATGGGGAAAAAATGAATAAAGAAAATCAACAATACTTTACAGTTGGCTTATTTGTTATAATTGCTATTACTATATTAGTTTCATTCTGGTTATGGTTTTCATCTGACTCAAGACAAAAATATGATATCTATTTGGCAGTTTTTAATGAACCTATTGATGGCCTCTCAATAAGCTCCCCAGTTAAATATAATGGGGTGGATGTTGGCAATGTCAAGAAAATACTTCTTAATAAAAAAAACCCCAGAAATATTATGGTTTATTTAAGTATTCTCCCCAACACTCTAATTAATAAAAAAACAGTCGCAACCATTAAATCACAAGGAGTAACTGGATTATCATACATAGGACTTAATCTACCTGCTAATGCTGATTTAAACGATAATATAATTCCAAAAAATATAGACCCTTACCCACAAATAATTACAAAACCTTCTTTGTTATATAATTTATCCGAACAAGCACAATCTGTAAGCGATAATATCCAAGATATTTCTGGACAAATGAAGTCACTTTTAAGTAATGAAAATATTAAACAATTCTCCGAAATGCTAAAAAACCTCAATACAATAACTGACGCAATTGCTATTAAATCTGCTAATATTTCCCAAAATATGGAAAATTTAACCATAATTATAAATTACATTAAAGATAGTACGAAAAATTTAGCCACCATGATGGAAAACATTGACACTCTCACAAAATCACTTTCTGAAACCAGCGCTAGTACTAATAAACTAATAAACAATTTTCAAGATAATACTCTTAATAATATAAACTCAGTTCTGCTACCTAACTTAAATCAATCGATTACGAATATAAACAATGTATCATCGCAATTAGAACAATTTATGAATACCATGAATCAAAACCCGTCAGCACTTATTCGTGGAATAAGCAATAAACCATTAGGACCAGGAGAAACCCAATGAAATTACTAATGTCATTAATAACTAGTGCTGGACTAATTAGCTGTAGTGTTTTTTCGCCAGTTAACACTCCAAGTAATCACCAATATGTGATACAATACAGCACACCGACATTCAAGTGTGCAACTAAACAACAAAATATCAGTATTCAGGTTTTAATGACTGATGCAGAATCTCCTTATAATTCTTATAATATGTATTATACTAATTCACCTTACGAATTAAAAAAATATTCTTATAGCACATGGGCAATCTTACCACAACAAACCATAAACCAAGCTATTGAAAAATCTTTAATGAACTCATGCACTTTCAGTAATGTTATCGGTAGCGATGTTTTAATTCCTACACAATATAAAATAAAAACTAGACTCCTTGAATTAAAGCAAAATATAACAAAAGAGCAGACTAATGTGACTATATCTATTTTAATTCAGCTCATTAATAGCCCAAAAAACTCTATAAAAAATAGCAAGATATTTATAGAATCTGCAAATATTCAACCCAGCCCACAAAATATGGCTTATGGCACCTCCCAAAATTTACAACTCTTCTTAACAGAGCTAAATAATTGGCTAAGTAGTCAGTTTAATCAATAAATAGAAATTAATTTTTTAATATAATTGCGGTGTTTACACCCTAATTTTTATTTTTTTTACATTTTATGTTGCAATAAATTGAAAATGTGTGCTATAATCTCGCCACGGTTGATGTTTTGTATATACTCATCGCAGTTTGATTCTATAAATCAGAACAAAGTGCGATGAGTAGCGCACAAAACAATCGCTTGAAATTATGATATTTAAAATTTTAAATTTTCTCGAAGGAAAAATTATGAAAAAATTACTAGCTATGTTAATCGCTGGTGCGTTCGCTACTGTTGCTTTCGCTAATGACGTTTCTGCTCCTGCTGCTCCTGCTGTGGCTGCCGCTGCTGCTTCTACTGTGGCTCCAGAAGCTAAAGCTCCTGCTTCTGCGCCTAAAAAAACTAGCAAAAAACATGCTAAAAAACATCACGCTAAAAAAGCTGCTAGCGCAATGTAATTTGTACTTATGTACAATTAATTTAGTAAAACTAGATGGACTATTTTGTTCATCTAGTTTTACTTAAAGGTATATAAAAATGAAAAACACATTTGTTGCAGTAAGTTTAAGCCTATTCACATTATTTGGCTGTTCTTCAAATAACGAACCAATTACTGAACAAATAAATAAAATTAATACAGATAATACAACTCAAGCACAAACCACCAGAAATACTAAGGTAGTTGTGGCCAAACATAAAATTACCGAATCACAGAGCAATTAATTTTATTTAATCCTCTTAAATTTTCATCAATTCATAATAAACTTATAAAACCAAAATCCACTTTTTGGTTACGTATTATTTTTCCTTTAATGGTGACTAAACATGCAAAAATACCCAATGACAATTAACGGTGCTAAACTACTCCAAGAAGAATTAGACCGACTAAAAAGTACTGAACGTAATGCTGTAATTCAAGCTATCGCTGAAGCTCGTAGCCACGGTGATTTATCTGAAAATGCTGAGTATGATGCAGCAAAAAATAAACAAGCTTTTATTGAGGGCAGAATTGCCGAAATAGAATCTAAACTTAGCTATGCACAAATTATTGACCCTAGCACCCTTGAAAACTGTGGCCGTATCATATTTGGAGCAGTAGTTCAACTTCTTGACTTAGAAAGCGAAGCTGAAGTCTCCTATCAAATAGTTGGCGATGACGAAGCCGATATAAAAGCAGCAAAAATTTCGGTGAATTCCCCAGTTGCTAAAAGTCTAATTGGTAAAGAAATTGGTAGCGTGGTTGAAGTGAAAGTGCCCAGCGGTAGAAAAGAGTACGAAGTTCTTGGTTTCTCACTGTAATTACACATAATTAATTAGTGCGCATACCAACATTATTTATAATCTTACTGAAAATCTAGAATTATTCTGTTTTAATCTACATTTCTATTATTATTTATTTGACAACAGATAAAAATGTGCTAAAATAACCGCTGTGTACTCTACAATACATTTTGATATTATATAATTTTAAAATTGTTTTAAAGGACAAACGCATGAAAAAAATTTTAGCAGGTCTATTAGCTGGTAGCTGTGTCATTGCTTTTGCTGATGATAACGGTATGTATTTTGGTGCTGGCGCTGGTGCCGCATGGAATAAAGTAAATAACCCTACAGCATCTGGTCGTGTTGATTTAGGTTACAACTTTAACAAATGGTGGGGTGTTGAACTAGGTACTACTGGAACAGCACAATCAGGTAGTGGTGAACTTAACCAATCTATGCAATATTATGATCTATCCCTGAAAGGTACTTGGGCATTGTCTGATGCCTTCGCATTAACTGGTCAGTTCGGTGGTGCATTAGCTAGCCCTGGGGTTGTAGCTCAACCAACAGGCACAACAGTGAATCCTGCAAGCCCCGTTACTCGTGATCAACAAGGTTGGGACTTCTTAACTGCGGTTGGCGCACAATACAACCTTACTAAGCAAGTATCGTTAAACGTTACTGATTATTATTACTACGGTTCTACTACGTACCAAGGTAATACTAATGCCGTGTTAGCTGGAATTAAATACAACTTCTAAATATTGTAGATATTTACATGTTGTGCACATGTAAATATCTTATCTTACACCAACCCTCACATCATCTATGCCTCGTCATTATCATCTGCAAATGGTATTTCACCACCTACTATTATTTGTTGTCCGTTTAGCACTGACTGAATACGTGAAAGAATCATCTCAATCGCGGCTTTATTTGAACCATGTGGGATAATTATATTTGCCCGTCTTTTTGTTGGTTCCACAAAATTGCGATACATTGGACGCACAAACTGACTATACTGCTTTAAGATACTGTCTATCGTACGCGCACGCTCTGTTATATCTCGTTTCAAACGGCGCATTAACCTAATATCTGCAGCTGTATCCACAAAAATACATAACGACATCTGATTACACATAACAGCATCATATAGCGCAAAAATACCTTCAACAATTATAACCTTAGCTGGTAAAATAAGGTTAGTTGCTTGCTTACGTGTGTGGGTGGTAAAATCATATTCTGGGATTTGAATCGGGAGACCATTATATAAATCATCCAGCTGTTGTTTCATAAGTTTCCAATCCAATGCATCTGGGTGATCAAAATTAATACTATTACGCTCTTCCATGGTTAAATGTGATCTATCTAGATAATAATTATCTTGCAACATAACTGATACGTCATTTTTACCTAATGATTTGATAATCTGTTCTGTTACCGTGGATTTACCAGATCCAGAACCTCCAGCAACACCAATAATAAATGTTTTCATAATATATTACTCTTCATCAAAATAATCTGTTTCTATTAGAATGTCCTCTTTATTTAACACTGCATTAACCCGTGCAATTATCATTTCCAATGCAGCACGATTAGCACCATGTGGAATAATTATATGGGAAAAACGTTTTGTAGGTTCAATAAATTTCTTGTGCATTGGCCTCACAAATTCTAGGTATTGTTTTATCACATTTTGTACCGTTCTGCCTCTGTATTCAATATCTCGTTGCAATCTACGAATAAAACGTATGTCTGGCGCAGTATCTACAAAAATCTTTAATGCCATTAAATTACGTAAATTATTATCCATTAAAGAAAAAATTCCTTCAAATACCACCACTGATGCTGGCATTACCGTTAGTGTCTCTTTCTTTCGTGTATATTCAACGTAGTCATATGTCGGCATTTCTATCGGTAGCCCATTATATAAATTGTCGATATGTAATTTCAACAACTCCCAATCAAACGCATCTGGGTGATCAAAATTAATAAGCTTCCTTTGCTCAAGGGTTAAATGCGATAAATCTTTATAATAGTAATCTTGCATAACCACTACCACTTTATTGCTCCCGATAGCATTAACTATATGCTCTGTAACCGTAGACTTTCCAGAACCTGAACCACCAGCCACACCAATAATAAAACACGTCATACAATTCCATCCTTTAGTAATAACTCCCTCAACACCTTTAATTCATCTCGACATAAGGCAGCCTTCTCAAACGCTAACTCCGAAACATGTTCTTTCATTCTCTTCTCTGTTTGTTTGATCAATTTAACTATATCTTTATTGCTCAATTCTTTAGGTAACTTTATTTCAAAGCCTTTATTTTTCTCTTCACGATAAATACCCTCTATGATATCATTAATTGGCTTAGAAATTGATGTTGGCGTAATTCCATGCTTTTCATTAAATTCAACCTGTTTAATTCTACGCCGATTAGTCTCATCTATTGCCTTTTGCATTGAATTAGTTACTTTATGCGCATAAAAAATCGCTTTACCATTAATATGTCTAGCTGCACGACCAACAGTCTGAATCAAGGAACGCTCCGAACGTAAAAAGCCTTCTTTATCTGCATCAAGAATCGCAACTAAACTCACCTCAGGCATATCTAAACCTTCACGCAATAAATTAACCCCAACTAAAACATCAAATACTCCAAGGCGTAAATCACGAATAATCTCAACTCGCTCAACTGTATCTATATCCGAATGAATATACCTTATTTTTATTTTATTATCTTCATAGTATTCTGTAAGTTTCTCCGCCATTTTTTTAGTTAAGGTTGTAACTAACACTCTTTCATTATTTTTCACATGCTCACGGATTTCATGCATTAAGTCATCCACCTGAGTATCCACATCCCTGATTTCTATAATAGGGTCAATTAAACCAGTTGGACGTACTACTTGTTCAACCAAATTATCTTGATGTAAGCTCTCATAATTACCTGGCGTGGCCGACACAAAAATTGCCTGCGGCATTCGTGATTCAAATTCATTGAATTGCAATGGTCTATTATCTATCGCCGATGGTAACCTAAAACCATAATCAACAAGATTTTGTTTACGTGCTCTATCACCATTAAACATTCCCCCTATTTGCGGAATTGTTACGTGCGACTCATCAATAAACATAATACAATTTGCCGATAGATAATCTATTAATGTCGGTGGTGGATCACCATCCCCCCTACCTGTCAGATGACGAGAATAATTCTCGATACCCTTACAAAAACCAATTTCATGAAGCATTTCTAAATCAAACTCAGTTCTCTGTTTTATTCTAAAGGCCTCAAGCATTTTACCTTGCGCCTCATATTCTTTAATCCTTGCTTCTAATTCTAACTTAATTTTCTCACAAGCAGATTCAACTGTTTCTTTTGGCGTTACATAGTGTGATGATGGAAATACTGTAAATATAGATATTCGTTGCCTAACTCTACCTGTCAATGGATCAAATAGATATAATGTTTCTACCTCATCATCAAATAAACTAATTCGCACAGCTTCATCAAAATGCTCTGAAGGGAATACATCTATCGTATCCCCCCTTACTCGAAAAGTTCCTCGTTTAAAATCAACTTCAGCTCGTTGATACTGCATATTAACCAACTGTTTAATTATTTCTTGCTGAGAAAATTTCGCACCCTCACGTACATGTAAAATCATCTTTTGGTAGGAGTCTTCATCACCTATTCCATATATTGCTGATACCGTAGCAACCACAATAACATCTTCACGTTCTAAAATCGATTTAGTTGCTGATAAGCGCATTTGTTCTATGTGGTCATTAATACTTGAGTCTTTTTCTATATACAAATCTTTATGTGGCACATACGCTTCTGGTTGATAATAGTCATAATATGAAACAAAATACTCAACAGCATTTTCAGGGAAAAAATCACGAAATTCTGCATATAATTGTGCAGCAAGGGTTTTGTTGTGTGCCATAATAATAGCTGGACGACCAGTCTGGGCAATAATATTGGCCATAGTAAACGTCTTACCACTACCAGTAACCCCCAGTAAGGTTTGATATTTCAATCCATCTTCTAAACCTTCAACTAAGTTTTTAATTGCCTGCGGTTGATCACCTGATGGCATAAAATTACTATTTAGCTTAAATAAACTCTTACTATTTTTTGAACTAAGCATATTATAAAGTCAATGCATAAAAAAAAAGCTACCATACATGGTAGCTTTTAAATAAAAAATGGTTATCTTCTGTTTCCTGTAAAGGCTAAGATAATTTGTAATAAACTAGTGAATAAATTATATATACTAATGTATAATGTAAGAGTTGCAGAAATATAGTTGGTCTCTCCACCACGAACAACTTGATTAACTTGCCATAAGATCATCAAGGATGAAAAAACTACAAATGCACCACATATCGCCAAATAAAGCCCAGGCATTCTTAAAAACATATTTGCAATTACTGCAACAAATAGCACAATCGCACCAATTGTCATAAAGCTACTTAAAAAGCTTAATTCTCGTTTAACTGTATATGCGATACCACTCATTACAAAAAACACAATAGAGGTCAATAGCGCCGCCATTAATACTAGGCTAGAACCATTCGGTACTCTTAATGCGTATTGTAATAATGGTCCTAACAATAACCCCATAAAGAATGTAAAAATCATCATCCAGATCACACCAGCAAAGCTATTTTTGTTACGTTCAACCATAAACATTAAAAAGTACATACTAGCAATCATAAGTAGTGGTGCTAAAATTGGACTCTTCATCAAAAACATAAATGATAGATTTATGCCAAACATCGCACCTATAGCTGTAGGAATTAACGACAACGCCAGCAACATATATGTATTGCGCAATACTTTTTGGCGAATTTCCTGCGATGGAACTGCTACTTGATATGCGTTATATTGAAAATTATTCATTTAAACATTTCTCCTTTGTTTTATCCTATATTATAGCTTATCTTAGGTTAAAAAATCAAGCTCAATTAATATATTTTGTTCACAAAAAGCTGAACACTACCAGAAAATACGTATTACATGCAAAACTAACCCTGCAATTAATCCACAGACTGGCAAAGTCAAGACCCACGAAACAACCATATTCCTTACAACGCCCCAGTTAAGTCCGAACCTACTAGTTGTGCCAGCCCCCATAATTGAACCAGAGACAGCGTGAGTTGTACTCAATGGTATACCTAATTTGGCACCAATAAACAACAATGTGGCCGAACTAATTTCAGCTGCAAATCCACTTGCTGGTTTTAGTTTAGCAACTCGTGTGCTAAGCGTTTTTATAATTCTAACACCGCCAGATAACGTCCCCATAGACATGCAAATAGCACAAGCAAAGATAACCCAATCTGGAACATTTATTGTATTTATCATATGGTAATTAAATAAAGTTAACGTTATTATCCCCATTGTTTTCTGGGCATCATTAGCACCATGACTAAAGGATAAAAATGCCGTAGATAAAACTTGTATCTCTCGAATACGGTTATTAGTTTTACGTGGTTCTTTATTGTTACTCAGTAATTTACTTAAACTAATGGCTATAAACCCTGCAATTATAAACCCCAATATCGGTGAAATAACCATGGGAATAATTACTTTGTGCAATAAGCTAACATAATTAATATGCTGAAATCCACTATTAAATGCAATAGCTCCAACTAAACCACCAATAAGTGCATGAGAAGATGAGGAAGGGATTCCGAAGGCCCAAGTGATTAAATTCCAAGTAATTGCAGATAATAACGCCGACAAAATAACCACATCGGTAGCTAAAATAGGGTCAGCAAACCCTTTAGCTATTGTAACTGCAACCGCCGTACCGCTAAGTGCCCCAATTAAATTAAATATTGCCGAGACGCTAATGGCCTGAAAAGGTTCAAGCGATTTTGTCGAAACTGATGTGGCTACTGCATTAGCTGTATCATGAAAGCCATTTATAAATTCAAATGCCAGAGCAATAATAATTATAATTATTGCCACTATGGGAAAATCCATACTCCAAATATTCCTTTATATACTTTCAAGAGAAATCTGCATTGATAAATCCGCAGCATTTACTCAAAGCTCAATCGCTCCATCGATGCTTTTATAAATTTCTTTTAATTTTAAAATTGTAAGCGTGTCAAATTTACCCGAATATATTTCATTAATTGCATGCCTAAAATCATCAATCCCATGTTCTTCCAAATCGTTTATCTTTTGTACAGCTAATTCAATTTTATGATTATCGCCATCTTTCAAACCTTGGGTACATTCTACTAACATTTTTGTAATAATTAGTAATGTATTCGCACTTTTTATCATGCAATCATCCGTATTTGCATCGATTTTATAAATATCTAGTTTAGTACTAATTTTTACAATTCTTTTCGTTAATTTATTCAAAAACCCAGATAGTTCTTGAATATCACCTCTATCAATCGGGGTGATAAACATTTTATTTAACGCTTGAAGAACTTTTTTATTTATATCATTAGCTTTTTGCTTAAGAATTCTAGCACTACCACATAACTGAGCTAGCTCGGTTTCATCTTTTGAATTAAGAATATCTACAAATATCTGTGCTGATTGATATACGTTTTTCGCCGCATCTTCAAATAGATTAAAAAAAACATCACCTTTACTCGGGATAATTGACTTAATAAACTTTCTTAACACTATTTTACAACCTCAAAATAAATTACATTGCTACGTTGCGTATATTACCATATTGAGCAAAAAATTGCCTGAGCTTTTACAATAAAACAAAAAATTTCTAAACAAATCAATAGATAATAAATAGCTTTGCTTCTATGACCACAATAAAATACATTATTTCTACATTTTAAAGTTAATCTTATTTGTCAATAAATGTTAAAATCACGTTTATATTCTTTTTATAGATTTAAGAAAGCACACAACATAATGAGTTATTTAATAATCAGTGATGGGCCAGAATACAAAATAGCTCATTTAATCGATACATACAAAACACATCAACAAGTGGAGTTAATCCCAGATAAGCTAAAGAAAAAAATAAAACTAGAGCAAAAACTCTATCAACTAAAAACTAACGACATTACCAACTTCCAAAATCAATTAGCCACTTTGACTCCTAATATTGATACAGAGCTACTCTGGCAAATGATTGAAGAGTTCGACCGAAAATTATCGATTAGTGATCTCGCAAAGTTATATTATGGAGAACACCATACTGAGACAGAGATAACAGCTCTATTATTAGCTATAGCCAAACAAGGTATTCTATTCCACAATTATTTAGATGGCTCTTTTAGTAAATGCACACCAGAAGAACAAAAAAAACGTCAAGCAATTATTTTAAAAGAACAAGAACAACAGCAACAATTTGATAAATATTACAATAAACTCATTAACTTAGAAAAACCTGAATTTCCTGACAACACTAACATTATAAAACTATTGAATAAACCCGATAAACACTCGATGGAGTATAAAACATTATCACAAGCAAGTAAGCATTTAAACATTACTCAACTAGAATTATGTCAAAAAACTGGATTAGTGCAAAATTTAGCACAATTTTTTGCTGATAGTTTTTTTCAAGAAACATTCCCACAAGGCATAAACTATACCATTAAAAATATACCTAACCCAATCTTTACCCCTGAGAAGAATTTAAACATAAATGTCTTTTCTATTGACGACAAGAACACCACAGAGATTGATGACGCATTTTCCATTGTTGAAACTGAGTCTGGTTACCTTATTGGGATTCATATATCAGCTCCAGCATTAGATAGTACTCTTGAGGATATGGTAGCTGAAAATATTTCAACTATTTATTATCCTGGACACAAAATAACTATGTTGCCTGAAGACTTAATTCATAAATATAGTTTATGGGAAAATACAGAATCTCCAGTGGTAAGCATATATTTTGTAGTTGATAATGAATTTAATATAAGCGAGTATTATTCAAAACTTGAAATAGTTAAAATTAGTAAAAATTTACGCATAGAGGAACTTGAGCTACTATTTAATGAAGAAAATATTAATACTGAACATAATTATCCATATGAGCACCAACTGAAAATACTACATAAATTTGCCAACAAATTAGAAGAATCACGTGGTAGACCATCTGTAAATAATCTTGCTGTTGATTATAATTTCTCATTCAAAGACGATAAAGTAATAATTAGTCCAAGAATCCGAGGTAACCCCATAGATAAATTAGTTAGTGAACTTATGATACTGGCTAATTGCACATGGGGACGAATGCTTACCAATAGCTTTACCCCTGCTATTTATCGTGTAAAACAACCCAACTATCCAGTTAAAATGACGCTTAATGCCGACTCACACACTGGACTCAATGTTAGTTATTATACTTGGGCAACGTCCCCACTTCGCCGAGCTTCTGATTATATTAATCAACATCAAATCATTCATATGATATGTAATAGCAAAAATTATTATACTGGTCTAAGCCCAACCATTTTGCAAGTTGTGGACGATTTTGATACTAAATATTCTAAATATTTGGCTTTTCAGACCAAAATGGAACGTTTTTGGTCGTTAAAATATTTTATACAAGAAAACATTTCCGATATTGAGGGTACTTTTGTTTATAAATCTAAAGTTCAACTACAAGGTGTACCTATTGATATAGACACTCACGGCCTTACAACAGTGAAACCCAAAGGAACTAAAATAAAACTTAAAATATATAATATAAACTTGACAACGCTTAATTTTGACTTTAAAATACTTGAAGGAACAGTAACTCAGTAGCTACTTGACACAAGCAGCATGTATAAAAGGAATATCAAAGTGAATACAACAAATAGCATTCGTTTCATTTTACGTAATATTGGCCAAATTACCAATGCAGAAATATCATTAAATCAAATGACTGTAATTGCTGGTAAAAATAGTGTGTCCAAAACATACATTACATACTTGATCTTTGGTTTTTTAGATTATATTAAATCTGTTACCATAAATGATGAATGGCAAAAATTAATTGCTATCCAATTATCCACTTCTTCATCCAAAACAATTATTGACTTATCTTTATTAGCCAAAACACTACCTAATTTTATCGAAAAAGCAGCAAAAGATTATGCTCAAGTTTCACATAAACTACTCTCTTTTGATGCAGACTCTGAACTATTAAAAAATTTTTCTTTTAGTGTCATTATTGATAATCTTTTTATTGACTTTTCTAAAAAATTACTTATTAATAATTTTCAAATTGCACATAATATAAAGATTGAATTAAATCAAACCAATGACAAAGGTAGAGTTGAAGTATACTCAGTAATTGAAAATCATGCCGAACTAAATAAACAGATGTACGAAATAATGAGTGGTCACATCACAAAATCTATTATCACCTATTTTATAAGTCAAATCTTCCCCGCACCATTTATCGTAACCTCTGAAAGAACAGGTGTTTCAATCTTTTATCGAGAACTTGACACGTCAAGAAACACGTTGATTGAATCACTGCAACAAGAACACCATTTACTTGGTAAAACTTCAGACTCTTTAATGAAAAAACATATAGCACGCTACCCATTACCCATAAAACTTAATATGGACTTTATCCGTAATATATTTGACATTAGCAAGAATAAAGCTACAGTCAAACCAACCATTAAATCATTTATATCAAAACAAATCAGTAACGGCAAGTATACTTTTGATAAAAATTTGAATCAAATATTTTTTGTACCCAAATCCGAACAAAAAATAAAACTTCCTATCCACTCAACCTCCTCAAGCGTTAAATCTTTACTTCTTTTTGATGCCTATGCTAATTTTGTTGCTGATCAAAATCAAATTCTGATTATTGATGAGCCAGAACTAAATCTTCATCCAGATAATCAACGGAAGATGGCACGTTTTCTTGCAATGCTTGCCAACTCTGGAATAAAAGTTCTTTTTACTACGCATAGCGATTACATTATTAAAGAACTCAATAATTTAATTATGCTATATGGATTAGGAGTAGGAAATCAATCAAGCATAATTAATCATTTTAATAAAACATACCATAGTGGTTACAGTGAAGATATGCCCATACGACCAAATTATGTTGACTGTTACACTGTTGTGGAAAACGATGATGGATACCATACACACAAAAGCGACATTGATTGCTATGGCGTTAATTTAGCCATATTAGACGACGAAATAAACAACCTAAGTGAAATTAGCCAAATTTTATTCAATGAGCTTGACAATGACTACCATCAGTAGCATCTTAAACCCAGAATATTTAGTTGATGCTACATCTTTAGGTCGGCTACACAATAATGCTCCCATTCGTTATTGTTTCCAGCTACATGAAGAAGACCCATTAACAAAAAATAAGCAAATTAACATTATAAGTACACAACAACATAAAATCACCATTTTTAAAAGTGACTATAAAAATCCTAAACAACGGCAAATGAACCCACTGCATATTTTTAATAACGCCGTTCGTGGATTAACTAAAATCCCTGACTATATATTATTTTATGAATTACCACAAGTAATATATGCAATTGTCATCGAACTCAAGTCGCATCATTTCTCAGGAGTACAAGATAAATTTAAAAATGGTGACTATGTTGCCGAATTTATTAATAGTGTATACAATCAAAAAAAGGAGTTACGTATTGTACATCTTTTATTTAGACTACCAGAACGAACTATTAAAAAACCAGTTTATTTAAGAAATGATAAATCTATTACCAAACAAAGCTTTGGTTATTCATGCACCTTAGATACAATACATTTTAACCATCTAGTTAATGTCATGGAATTAGTTTGATGGAGGGATTTTTCTGGACCAGTAAATGTAGTAGTGAGGATATAATTTTAAAATTATATCCTCACTACTAGTTAGTTTTTGCCTACCACCATATACTGTGGCGTATAGTATTCCGCCAACTTATCAGATAAATTTGTAGCAGATTCAGTCCCACTGATTACATAATCAAATGCCCCCATTAACTCATTAATAATAGTTGTAATATCAGTAGAGTTTACATTTATTTGTTTGTCAAACCATATCTTGTTTGGTTTATGAAATGAAGTAAATTGGTCTTCATTAATAGTGTAGATAGCAGTAGTGTGAATGTTATAACTTTTAAATATGTCGGACATATAACCTGCCGATGAAATGGGATTCACCAAAAGAATTTTCATAACTAAATATACCCTAATTAAAATTTAAAAAATGTCATATGTATAATGACGCACCAGTTCCAATATTATGAAGTGTTCCAGTGAATCTATTTTCAAACAACCTAATAGCCTTTTCGCCAGTACAATGACATGGTGCAAGATTTTTTACTTGAATAATATTAAAACAATCTATTATGTCAATGATTTTTTTAGTTGAACTCCTATATAAATGTAATCCACCAATAACCCAACCGATTTCATTTGCAAAATTATTTTGAACTGTCATCAATATGTTTTTAATACCAGGGTGAGCACACCCAGTTAAAATAATTAATTCTTTTCCACTATTAATTACTAGGGATTGTTCGTACACTGTAAAACATTCCTTTACTACACAGGAATGTCCTTTTAGCACTACTGAAAATATATTTTGTTCAATTTCATGTATATTGTTTAATATTAGTACTTTTTTCGATTTTGGTATTTGGGATAATAATTTTTTATCAAATTTAAACGGGACATAAATTAAACAATTATTATTTAACCGGTTGATTATTTCTTTAAAGCCTGCTGTATGATCCCAATGTTGATGCGAAAATATAATATGTGTAATTCCATCTAAGTTTATTTGTAGCCTTTCAACATTATGAAAAAAAGCTAATTTATCACCACCTGTGTCAAAAATTATTTTTTGATCCCCATATTCAATTAGACAAGAAAATCCAAAGCCATAATATAGATCTGGATTAAATCGGCAATTATCATAAATAATTGTTATGTCT
>CAITEL010000223.1 GCA_903891375.1 uncultured Neisseriaceae bacterium | reverse complement strand
GATGCCGAAAGAACTAAGTCTGGTAGAAATCTCCCCAGTTGATTATACCGCATCGGCAATTCTCACATTATTTAATCAAACAAATTTAATTAATAGTGCTTATAATGTATTTAACCCAAATAAAGCTAATCTATTTGAATTATTTAATCAAAATACGGCATCAAATGTTATACTTACGTCATTTAATGACTTTATTGATACTATTCTCAAGCACTTATATACCAATCAAGATACTAAATTAATTGAGCTATTTATCTTACATCAGGGTTGGTTGTTGGATTTTAAGCCAGAGCAAATAAGCTATGTTGAAGTCTTACAAGATAAAACTGAAATAATTTTAAAGCAGTTAGGCTTTAATTGGCCAAATATAAATAGTATGATGTTCTCAAACATAATACAACTATCTTCACAAGGAATAAATAAAATGATTGAACAAGATCAAATCTTAAAACATTTAAATTATTTAGCTGAGAAAGTTCCATGTCCTATGTATTGGCTAGATTTAGAGTGCAAAGTGTTAGGGTATAATAAACGTGCTGGTGATGCAATTGGGGCTAATCCTAATAAATCTCTAATTGGTCAAACTGTATATGATTATTATCCTAAACATGTTGCCGATAATTTATTTAGAGATTTTCAGGAAGTGATAAAGTATGGTAAAGAAATTGAGCATGAACATATTATTGAAGACATAACTACTGGTAAAACCCGCTATTATGCTGCCACCATTTCACCACTATTTAGTAATGATAATACTAGAGTAATTGGCGTTATCGGTGCTTCTATTGAAACTACAGAAGAAAGAAAATTAGAAAAATTCTCAGAACAACAGCGTATTTTTAAATATTTAGAATCAATTGCTGAAATGGTACCGGCAGTTTTTTATTGGATGGATTTAAATGGTAGATTTGTCGGAATAAATAATTTATGTCCGCCAGCGGTTAATGCCCCAAATAAAGAATATATTATTGAAAAAACAGTCTATGAATTATATCAAGATAAAGAAATTGCCGATAAATTACAACAAGATATTGATAAAGTGATTAATACAGGGATATCGTCACATTTAGAAGATACAATTATAGATATACGTACAGGAAAAACGCTTTATTATATGGCAACCCGTTCTCCATTACGTGATTCTACTGGTAAAATTATTGGCGTAATTGGTACCTCTATTGATATTACCGCAGAAAAAGAACGTGAACATTTAGAACTAGAAAATGCACGGCAGAAGGCGATTAATGATGAACATATTGCATTTAACAATTTAATTCAACAGATGGTGCATGATATACAATCACCATTAATTGGTTTACAAAACATGCTGGACGATGATGAAGTTGAAGAAATACCTGATAGCTTAAATCAGATGATTAAAAACGTAAGTAATCGTATTTCGGCACTTACCTATCATATGCAAAGTAAATATAAAAATGTAGATGATACTCCAGAAATCTTACAAGATACGATAGTATCAGAGGTATTGTCGCACATTATTGGTGAGTGTCGTTATCAATATAAAGATAGCATACTTGAAATTGTAACTAATTATACCGAAGGTACCCACGTAGTATTTATTAACGTATATCAAAATAGTTTTAAACGCATGGTGTCTAATTTAATTAATAATATTATCGACCATCTAGATAATAAGCAAGCGCATATAATCACATTGCATTTAAATGCTAATGAGCAAGAAGTATTTATTGATCTTGAAAATGGAGATGTTAAAAGTCTGCGTACGATATATAAATTATTTGACCCCAAGAAAGATGCTAAAGCCAAACCTAGCAGACAAAAAAGTGATGCACTTATCACAAATAACGATACCCCAAATAATGAGCCTTTCGAAAACAGCTTAAAAAATCGTCTAAATTTGAGTGATGATAGTGAGTTAAGTATCCAACAAATCAAAGCATCTTTACTCGAAAATAATGCTAAACTTGATTTGCTTTGGTCGGAGACTACCCAAACCGAACATTTGCGTATAACGATACCCAGAAAAGCACCTCCGCAATGGTTATTGCAGGAATTGACTTTAGGTGAATTAGATAGAGTAATGATTTTAGACAAAGATGATTCTATCCACCAAATCTGGAAAAATAAACTTACGTCTATTTTACACGAGTCACCACAATTCCCAGTATTTCATTTTAGAAATGCTAAAATGGTATTGGCCCATTTGGCCGAGTTATCAGGCCAGCAACGTGAAAACACTATTTTACTAACTGATTATGCACTAGATACCCAGCAAATTAATGGTGTGGATATTGCGAACGAATACCCAAGTATTCAGACCATCCTAGTGACAAATTATCACGATTATCCTAATATTATTTCTGCTGTTATTAATAAAAATCTAAAAATGTTACCCAAATGCTTAATGGATGATTTAGCAATCACGCTAGATCAAAATAAAGAATACCATAACCTTACAGCGTTTGATAAAGCTGTAAATATGATTTATGTTGAGCCAGATTTAGCCACTGCGAATAAAATTTTAGGCTTGTTCCCAGACAAAACAATAGCACATTATATCAATTATACGCAGATGATTGAAGATGTCGAGAAATACTCAAAGAAAATTAAAGTTTGCTTGAGTGCCTCAATCTCAGATATTGACAGAGTTCTTGAGTGCTCGGCTAAACTGCATCAATTTGGTTTTAAACAAATCGCAATTTTTAGCTCATGCCAATTTGAACCAACCCATGTACCCACATATGTTAGGCTTTTAAGTCAGTATAACTTGCATGAGTTCAGAAATTATTTATTAGATACTACAACTCAGCAGTAATATGGAGGCTATTACTCGCCCCAAAATGCTAAAAAAATGCATAGTTGGGTTAAAATTTATCATATAAATTATTAGGATATGTGATCATTTCTATGGTAAAATACTTATATATGGCAAATAAATTAACAAAAAAACACGATGAACTTAGTAAAAAATTCTTGACCGACGTGAGTATGGCCAGAGAATTCTTACAGCTTCATTTAGATAAAAAGATTATTGCAAAATGTGATTTAAGCACGCTACACATTGATTCTGGCTCATATATTGATGATGATTTACAGGCATTTTTTTCAGATATAAGTACCAAGACACAAATTTTCGGACTTCGGACATTTGTCATTCCAGCGTAGGCTGGGATCAAGCCATTGCTCTTATTAAATTTAAAGGACATAAAATAGTATCATATCCAAAAGTCAGGGTAAAGCATGATTTTATATCAGAATAACTCATGATATAAACCATTACAAAAACACCAAATTATTAACCCGAGTACATTTTTAATTTTTTACGTGCTATTTACTGCGGAATTATCACAAAATACTTTAATTCGAGCCATACTGGTTTCCTTTGCCATATCTTCTATAATTTGAGTAAGTGGCGTCAATTCCATAATACCGCTGATGCGATCTTTAATATAATTAATTGCACTAATTCCAAGTTGTTGCGCTGTGCTAATAATAGACATGAAAGTATCTTTAGCTTCAGTACCCCTTTGATTTCTAGTTTGGTAGCTAATGTCACGTCTGCGTGCTTGTGCTATTGCACCTAGTTCTGCTGAATTATTATGTAGAGGTGTTTCTGGGTGATTTAATGCAACCAATAACTGTTCTTTTTGGCTTTTAGTTTTGGCTATTCTCTCATCTAATTCATTATTGTCACCTGAGATATTATTAGATTGATTATTATTTGAGCTGTCATCATCATTACCATTATCATTGTCGTCTTTTGATTTAGTCTGCGGTCTAATTTCAGGTTTACCTTGCTCACCTTTAAATTCAGCAACTTCATCACGTAAATTCTGCACTTCTTCCGTTAATAGTTCAATAATAGTGTGTACTTTTTCAATTAAATTTGCAGATAAGGTAATTCCTTGTTGGAGCATCACTATGGATTTTTCATTCAAAAGCATAATTGGTGCAACTTTGCATAAGTCAGTTGGCAACTGATTTGCAAGTTGTTTAATTTGCTTATTTAATATCATTTAATTTCATTGCTATTCCATTAGTGAAATAATACGTAGTATGATTTATCGTATAATTACGGTGCTTAAGCAGTATTTTACACTAATAATGACTGCTCGGTAATGATTTTTACGCTTTTACCCTGACTTTGGGATATGATACGTTATTGTCCTAACTAGGTTGGATTAAATAAAGTTGTGCTTTGTTTATTTTGTATGTTATAATTGTGTCGGTGTGTATATATTTATTTAGGAGTTAATATTATGTTACGATACAATATGTTTGATGCCAAACAACATTTTTCTAAAATTATTGAAGAAGTTAATACCTTAAATGAGGTATGTGTAATTAGTAAATCTGGTAAAGAGGTTGCCCTTATTACCCCATTAAATAGAGTTAAGACCAGAAAAATAGGTCTTTCTAAAGGTGAT
>CAITEL010000222.1 GCA_903891375.1 uncultured Neisseriaceae bacterium | reverse complement strand
ATCTTATCATTTGCGATGACACACATGGCTAATTTAATTGATAATTCTGCCTTTGTATTATTGCTTAGTTGACTCTTAATATTAGCTGTTGCTGATTTTTTAGATAATTCAATTATTATCGCCACATAAGAAAATCCATCACCATTAAATAGCTCAATAGATTCACCTTGTTTAATCCGTAATACTTGCAGATGCCTCACTACGTCAAGCGAAAGTACCACATCTTGTGATACTTCTAAATGAGATTCGAGATAAAATCTTGGCACAGTTAATCTTCACCCATAATTTTTAATTCTGTTACAATAGCAGTTTTAATTTTATTCGTTAACTCTTCAGTATTTAATCCATCAGGATAAATCGGTTTACCAATTCTGATAGTCACTTTACCTGGATAAATCCAAAAACTACGCCTAGGCATTATATGTCCAGCATTATGCGCTATTGGTACAACTGGCACCTGCAAATGTAATGCCATTCTTGATACCCCCGTCTTATATGGTTGGTCGACTCCTGGAGCGAGCCGTGTACCTTCGGGGAATACCAAAATCCAAAAATCTTCTTTAATCCGTACTTCACTTTGTGACAAAATCTGTTGTACTGACGCCGTTCTTTGTGAACGATCTATTGCAATGGGTGACAAAATCTTTAACGTCCAACCAAAAAAAGGAATTTTAGTGAGTTCACGCTTTAATATCCAAACATGCTGTGGCAATAATACATTAAACGCCATCGTCTCCCACGTCGATTGGTGATTACTCGCTAAGATTGCTGGCCCAGCAATTAAGTTTTCTTTACCAATAACTTCATAATCTACACCACAGATATACTTACCGAAGAAAGTAAAAATTCGTCCCCATGACGTTAGAATTTTATGTTTTTTCTTTGGACTCAACCCAAATAACGCATAACCTATCAAATTATAGACAGGAATTAATGCACATACCAACACCCAAGTGATTGTAGAACGTATTTTTATACCTAAGGTTGCCCTATTTTGCATTTTCTTCATTTTCTTTTACCATTAAATATTCACTAACTTCCAACAAGTTTTCAAAAACCAGTGTTCCTGGCGGAATCTTACCTTTTGATAAGGTTTTTTTCCCATTACCTGTTCTTACTAATACTGGAATACCACCAGCTATATGCACCGCCTCTAAATCTCTATCACTATCACCCACCATCATAATATTTGCTATGTTTTCCACATTAAACCGTTCGCAGATATCTAATATCATTCCAGCTTTTGGTTTACGACAAGCACAATTATCATCCTCCATATGTGGGCAAAAGAACACTGCAGCTATCTCACCACCTGATTGCTCTACTAATTTATGCATCTTCTCATGAATATTGTTTAATTCTTCAACAGAAAACAAACCTCTCCCAATACCTGATTGATTAGTGCATACCACAATTTTATAACCTAACTGTGTAATATTAGCTATTGCCTCAAGACTCTCAGGTATCGCCTCCCACTCATCTGCATTTTTAACATATTTATCACTATCGTAATTGATTACTCCATCACGATCTAATATAATTAATTTCATCTTATCCCTATAAAAAATACACAAATTGATGCAGGCCTATAACTAATTACATGCGCAATTATATCTAAATATTTTGATGGCGCCGTGTATTAAATATACATAAGTCATCAAAATATGACGATAGAATTGATGCAAGTAATTAGTTATGATAACTCTGATAATTTGCAATGTATATTCATCATCACATATAACCCTTGCAATAACGCCATTCGATTATGACGGATTGCTATATCTTCATCCATAACCATCACCGAATCAAAAAAATTAGCCACTAATAAATTAAACTCTTCCAAACCTTCAAAATATTTATCCCATTGCCCACAATTTGCATACTGTACAATTTGCGCTGATTCTGTAGCATATTTTTCATACAATTGACACTCGGCTTTTTCTATAAGTAATTCTGACTTTATTACATTATCCGTAGCAATTAGATTTTTCTTTAAAATATTTTCAATACGTTTATTGGCTGTAATAATTGATTGGTTATTTGGATTTTCTGCAAAATTCTGCAGTTTATTTAACAACATTGGAATTTGTGAAAATATTTGTGGGTTAGTTGCACAGATACTTTGAACACACGAGTTTTTAAAGCTATATTCCGAGCTACTGGTTAAATAATTAAATAACCGTTGAAGAATAAATTGATATACCTCTTCTACCGTATTTGGATTAAGATTTTTATCCAAAAATGCTGTAAATGTCATATTTAATAATGCTGTAACATTTAATTGATTCACTAATAATATTCTAACAATTCCTAATGATGCTCTTCTTAATGCAAATGGATCTTTGTCTCCTGTAGGTACTAGACCAATCCCCCAAATACCAACTAAAGTTTCTAATTTATCGACTAACGCTACTAAAATCGATAGTTTATCTGTAGGCAGTACATCACCACTAAAACGTGGATAATAATGTTGTTCAATTGCATTGGCTATCTCAACTGTTTCACCATTATTTAACGCATAATATTTACCCATGACGCCTTGGATTTCTGGGAATTCGCCAACCATTTCGGTAGTTAAATCGGCTTTCATTAAATACGCTGTATGCTCAGCTGTGTCTTTTGGCACACTAACTAAATCTGCAAAATTAGTTGCAATATTCTGTAGCCGTATAACTCGCTCTAGTTGAGTTCCTAGCTTATTGTGATAAACCACATTAGCTAATTTTTGTGTAAAGTCACCCAGTTGATGCTTTTTATCTACATCAAAAAAGAATTTAGCGTCAGCTAAGCGAGCACTTAAAACACGTTCATTACCATTAATTATAACTTTAGGATCTTTTGATGCAATATTTGCCACAAATAAGAACTTGTTGGTTAATTTTTTATTATTATCCAATAACGCAAAATATTTCTGGTTTTTAGCCATGGATAAAATCAAACATTCTGGCGGAACTTCCAGAAAAATTTTATCAAATTCTCCACCTAAAACTGCTGGAGACTCGACAAGGGCAGTAACTTCATCTAAAAGTCCGTGTATTTCATTTAATTTAAGCCCTAACTCTTCAGCTTTTACGATCAAATCATGCTGAATTAATTCTTTTCTTGCGTTAAATTCGGGGATTATTTTACCAATTTTTGTTAATTGTGTCACATAACTGTCTGCTGAGTCGATAGTTATAGCCCCATTACTCAAGATTCTATGTCCATAAGTGTAGTTTACTGAAGTTAAACCCAATACTTGAGCACTTAACTCAACTACTTCCGTGCCATGTAATACTAATAAATTATGTACTGGCCGTACAAATGAATAATCGTTATCCCCCCAACGCATATTTTTAGCAATCGGCAGTTTTTTAATTGCGGTGGTTAATGCCACTGTTAAAACATCATTTAAAGTTTTACCCTTATTGGTTTGTTTGGCATAAAAATAACCATCTTTTTGTTCCAAATCTGTATGACACTCAATATTTACTGAGCGCATAAATCCAAGTAATGCTGGAGTTGGCGTTGCGCCATTAAGTGAAGTAGCAACAGCAGGACCTTTTCGCACAATCTCCATATTTTGTTCCACATAACTTACATTATTCAAAATACAACCAAATCTTCTCGGGGTCACAATGATTTTATCAGTTGCTACGATATTTTCTGATAAAAAACTTTTAAGCTCATTACGTATATTTTGTGTAAATGCTTCACCAATGTTCTGGAACAGGTTAATCGGTGGTAATTCTTCCGTTAAAATTTCTATAAGTAAAGTGTTAGTGTTCTTCATATATCTTCCGTATATTTGGTAACTATACTTAACACGGGCATGTACCACGCTTTCCGTTTTCACTCCTGATGTACTTATTGTACACGGCGCTCATCAAAAACCTCAATTTGTGCCCGTGCTAAGTATACTCAGCAGTAGTTACATTTTGTTTCTTTCAAGTAGAGTTTCTCCACGCCACATTTTAGCACAAATTAACAGTATAGCTAAAAATTCTATATAAATGCCGAATAGGTAGCGTAAATATGTTAAAATTGCGTTATGTAATTAAATATAGGTAATATACCGAGAGGTTCATGATGATAGATAAAGACGGTTACAGATTAAATGTGGGTATAGTACTTCTAAATAAAGATGATTTAGCATTCTGGGGCAAAAGAAAAGGCGATACCTCATGGCAATTCCCTCAGGGAGGAATTTATGAAAATGAAGCTATTGAACATGCCATGCTACGTGAGTTAAACGAGGAACTTGGGTTATCGCCTGAACACGTAAAAATTATTGGTCATACCGAAAACTGGCTATATTATGATGTTCCATCGACCTACAATAGGCACAGTACTAAAATTTACCGTGGGCAAAAACAAATTTGGTACCTATTACGATTTGTTGGAAAAGAACATGAAATTAACGTAAAATACCATAAAGAGCAAGAGTTTGATGCTTGGCGGTGGATAAACTACTGGAAACCTATAGAGTTAGTAATAAACTTTAAACAAGAAGTTTATAAAAAAGCTCTCACACAATTATCAATATACTTAAACACTTAAACAAATAAAAATTTAGAATCAGGCTGTAACTGTATGACAAAAACTTTAATTAATTCAATACTTCATAAACCAATTAATAACACCCCAATTTGGCTAATGCGCCAAGCTGGGCGCTATTTACCAGAATACCGACAATTAAGAAGTAAAGCTGGTAGCTTTATGGACTTATGCACAAATCCAGAGCTAGCAACCAAAGTTACATTACAACCATTACACCGATTTAACCTTGATGCGGCAATTTTATTTAGTGATATTTTAGTTATTCCTGATGCCATGGGCTTAGGTTTACATTTTGTTGAAAATGAAGGCCCTAAATTCTCTAAAAAAATTACCACAGTTGAAGATATTGATAACCTTGATATATCCAATATTATTAATAAATTAAGTTATGTGTTTAACACAATAAAAAATGTAAAGGCCGAACTTAGCCCTAATATCCCGCTAATTGGTTTTAGTGGCTCCCCGTTTACTTTAGCCTGCTATATGTTAGAAGGTGGTAGTAGCACCGACTACGTCACCGTAAAAAAATGGCTATTTAATAACCCCGAAGCAAGCCATCGGCTTCTAAATAAAATATCGCAAGCAGTTATTTTATACCTGAATGCTCAAATTGAAGCAGGCGCAGATGTTGTTATGCTCTTTGACAGTTGGGGTGGCGTATTATCCGAAAATGCTTACCTAGAGTTTTCACTGCCATACTTACAAAAAATACTTGATGCGGTAAAAAAAGAACATAATGAGGTTATCATTCCGAATATAGTATTTACCAAAGGTGGCGGGCTATGGCTTACCCACATGGCAAAAACCCAGACTAATGCGCTAGGGCTTGACTGGACAATAAATATTGCCAATGCAAAAAAGGTGATTACATCTACAGTTGGATTACAAGGAAATTTAGACCCAGTTGTTCTTGCAGTTGGCGATAAATCTTCAATAAAAAAAGAAGTAGTTCGAATTTTAAACGCATATGCCAATGCAAATAATGGAAATATATCTGGACATGTGTTTAATCTGGGACATGGGGTGCTACCCATCACAAACCCTGATCATGTTAGCTACCTTGTAGATATAGTACATGAATTAAGCGCCAAAATGTAAAAATCACTTGCTAGCATAATCGCATTTAGTATATTATTTTCTCCGCTCTTCTATTCGCAATAAGTATATAATATATACTTATTCGCACGTTGCAAAGGCGTTTATATTTAAATTCACGTGATCAGCTCATTTTATGCTAATATTGCGGGTAAATCACAATCAGTAACCAATAATAGTAATAATTTTGCTGTTTTATTAGGTGCAGGTGCTGAGTATAATTTAACTGAACACGTTAGTTTTAATTTAATGGATAGTTATTACATAAATACAGCACCAGCTGTAACTATTAATACTAATCCATCATCGGGTAACTTTAGTTTCGGTAATACTAATTATATAAGCTTAGGAATGAATTACGTATTTTAACTTATATACTTAGCACAGGCATGTACCACGCTTTCCGCTTTCGCTCCTGATGTACGAGAGTAACACAGCATCGCTCATCAAAAACCTCAATTTGTGCCCATGCTAAGTATAAAGATATTACCACCAGTGAAAACCTTTTGCCATTATGCCGAGCATAAAGGCTGTATTCACTCCAATCCAAATGAGCGTTTGAATCTTGGAGTGTGCCACTAACAATGTAACTTCTTTGATTTCTTTTTGTAAATTTAATTCAACTTCTTTGATTTCCTTACGTATAACTTCTATTTCTTTTTGTAACCTTAGTTCTGCTTCTGTAACATCAGATTTTGAAGCTATATTTTTTGATTTCACTTCACTTTTAACTTCTGCTACTGCATTTTCTATAGCCAGTTCAATTTGCCTTACTTGAAATTCTGTTAAATCTTCAGAAGCGCCCAACGCACGAGATTTTCTCACAAAATCCAGCGTATCAAAATATTTTATTGCCATTGTATCATAACCTTATTTGTAACTATACACGAATTAATCAAATTATTAATTACTTTACATTATTATAGCACAATCCAAGCATTTTTATCTAACACTTTACTGCTATTTTGTATTCTAGGAGGATCAAAAATCTCGCGGCAAGATGCGAGGTATGTTTAGTGCAAAAATTTTTTACAGAGCAAGGGCTGGATACCAGCCTTCGCTGGTATGACAGTGTCACAGCAAGCTACGAGGAATTATACCCAAAGAGATTAAAAAATAATTTTTCGCAGGTTTTATATGAAAAAAGAACGAAAATCATTGTCAATGCATTGGTTTATAGGTATTCATGCAACAACGCCTGAGTCACGGTTTATTATTTATGTTGCATAATACTTATTATTTTATTATTCAGACGTCTCAATATTAAAAAAACTAGAAAAGTGATAATTACAGCGATTGTTCCATTGATATAACAAAAACTTTTAAAATCTCTCAAGTTGTTATTAACACAATTATATTGGTTAAAACTTGAAACATCTGAAATATTTGCTCCGATTTTAATACCCATGGCGCAAGTTAAATACCAAATACCCTGTGCATAACCACCCATCCTTTTGGGGAGTAATTTAGCCACCATAGATGGGCCCACCGCAATTATTAATAATTCAGCTACGGAATAAAATCCGATAACAATAAATAACCAAGCAACTGATATAACCAAATTATTATTTAATGCATAACTACATAATACGCCTAAAATAAAAAAACTAATACATAACATAAACATCCCATAAGCAAATTTTGTTGGAATATGAATGTCAATTGATTTATTATGGAATTTTTCATATACTCTAGCCAATATTGGTGAAAGTATTATAATAAATAACGGATTAAATATTTGAATAAAACCATGAGGAAGCACATAACCTATAAAATTAAGATTTACGCTCTTGCTAGATAAACAAGCCAGATTACTAAATAGCTGCATATACAACACCCAAAATATAACCGCCTGTAAGAGCAAAATCAATGCTACGTACATTCCTTGTGCTTCATTTTTATGTAATTTACTAGCTGTTATTAAATATGAAAGTAAAACTCCACCTGTCATTACATAGAAAATTAATCTGGTTATATCTTCGTAAGGTAAAAGCAAACTCAATAGATAGCTAATTAATAATGATAATATCACAATACCTATAGTTCGTATTTTCTTATTACTATGTTTTTTCCCGACCTGATTATCCGATAATTTAAAACGACTAGAAAAAACTAAGTAACAAAGTAAAGCAATAAGCAAAGCTAATGCACAGAAAACCATTCCAGT
>CAITEL010000221.1 GCA_903891375.1 uncultured Neisseriaceae bacterium | reverse complement strand
TAGACAATAATGTACTTTTACCAAAACGACGTGGACGTGAGAGAAAAAACTTACTGGGATAGCGCACCATATTATAAACAAACTCAGTTTTATCTACATATTGAAACCCGTTAGATAATATTGTTGCAATATCTGATAAACTAACTGGTAATGGTTTTAATGTCTTTTGCATTTAGCAAACTTCCTAAATTTTTAAGTTACTTTCGGTTGGCCCGCAGCTTATATAACTATTGGATGATAATGGAATACATGCTTTATGATTAAATACTGGATTTGACTTATCTTTTAAATACGTATCAAAAAATTGTAATAAGTATATATTTACTGAATTGATTATATTATACCCATTCCCCATGCCTAATGCAGATGTGAAAAGAGTTTTAAGTAACGGTTGATATTGAAAAGTTCCAAGATCTGAATAACTCATATGTTGACTATAATCCTCATTTGCTACAGTTGGGGCAAAACCGACATAATAACTATCTAAATTTAGGTCAAATTTCATGTTTATTGGGAAATTTGCTTGTTTAAAATTTGCACTCATACCAAATAAAAATGGAATAGGCATTTGGGTAGCTAATGGGTAATCTTCATTATTGCCAATAGGTGCAACATCAAGAGCAATTGCTGATTTAAACAACATCGGATCATTCAATACAACTTCATTGATTAACCTAGCCCCTAAAGAATGTCCCAAGCCACCCATATGATTAAAATCCATACTTTTAGCTAATTGATCATTTTCTTTATATTTAAACTGATTTAACATATAATATAAATCTGAGGTCTGCACCATTTTAAAATCACTTTGAATTTGTTCAATAATTTTAAGTTGTTGTACCGTACATTTAGGAAAGTCACAGTCTGGAAAATTAACGGGAGGTGCACTGGTTATTGTACCATTAGGTAATAAAATTTTACCACTTACGAATACACTATCAATCCCAATTACTATATATCCATTACTTACCAATTGTGTAATGATATTTTGATAGAATTCAACTTGTGTTTGACTACCTGGGGCAAATATAATAACTGGAAATTTACCCGACGCTACCTTAATATTTCTATAAGTATAAGTAGTACTAATCGATTCAATGGCTTTATTAATGTCTGATTTTGTTATATCGGGCAAAGTCGCAAGCATATCACTTAATTTTAAAAGAATTGGTAAGTAATATGGCGTTCTAGATAATTTATTACTGATATTATTGGATGGATAAAATACACTTGCAACAAATTCATGACAATGTTGCTTATTATTCTGGCTAAAACTCGATGCAGTTGATTCATTATAATATATATCTGGGCACATATTAGTATTGATATAATGAAATGTCTTATATCCAACTCTGTATGGGCCAGTTGGTTTGGCTAAATATGTTATACCAGTCATGCTAGGCAATGTATTTACTAGCTGTGATTGCGTTTGACTGGTGGCATCAGGTGGTGTTCCAACTGCGTTATTACATCCAGTTAATAGTGTAACAACATAGATGATAGTCAGGATTGTCAAAGTATCAAAAAAAATCTTGAAAGTTCTGGATAAAAAGTTTGCATGCATTAAATCAACCTATAAAAAGCATTAATTGTTCAGGCGTAATTATATAGACTTTTATAATAAAAAGCAAATATTTAACCCAACAATCTGATTTGTCAGGATATTTATGATTTATTGAGGAAGTACTTCAATTGTATAGTCATCGATATTGCGTAATTTACTATTAAAGTTAATTGCTATTAACGTGATTGGTTTATTATGTACTAAAAAACGCTCTAAATACGACTTTTCTTTGATTTGCTCTAGGGCTATTTGTGCTGATTGATCTAGCTTAAATTCAAAAATGTAGATATTGGTGCTCGTTTGAATTATCGCATCAATTCTACCTATATTGGTTTTGTATTCCATATTTATTTGATAACCCAATAGCTGAAAAATCAGATATATGATACTTTGATAGTGCCTTTCATAACTAATTTTTACATCATAATCAATATTTAAAAAGATTTGTTTTAAATAATCTACAACAGACTCTACATTATTGTTGGTCAAAGCCATCATAAGTTCACGTAATAAATTTTGATTTGTATTTGGCGTTAAGCCAAAATTATCAAATACATTATTTTTAAAGGATTTATTTATTTCAAGGTTCGGATAAGATAATGTATACTGTTCACTAGCCTCATCATAACTTTTAATTGTTAAATACCCAGCTTGAAATAATATCGCAGTTAAATTTAGATTATCTATTTCAAATGT
>CAITEL010000220.1 GCA_903891375.1 uncultured Neisseriaceae bacterium | reverse complement strand
TTAGTAGCTAAATTACATAGTTCAATATTGGAGTATGACGATAAGGCTATACTGATTAATATTAATATTAACAATATTAAGCACGAGTACTATGCAAATACAGATTTAAAAAAGTGGTGTGTTCAAGAGGCTATTGATTACATGAAAAATGAGTGTAAAGATAACATTGAGGATAAGAGTGAAAAAGAAGTTAGTAAATTTTTCTTAAATGAGTCGTATGTATGGAGCTAAAGCTAAAGACTGAGCTATAATACTCTTTTAGAGCAATGTTTGGATACCTACTTACGTAGGTATGACAAGCTTTATGCACATTCCAAAATCTTTATTTATTCTCTGACTTAACCGATTTTTTTTTGTATTGTTTATATCCAACAAATACTATTACAGCTAATACTAATAATACTATTATATACGTTTCACTTCGTTTAACGTATGCTAATACATCATCTAAATCATGAGCGAAAAAATAGCCTAAATAAACCAATAAAGGAACACTAATTAACGAGGCTATTCCATCTAACAATAAAAATTTTAAATAAGAGATTTTATGACTAACACCAGCCATTATGTATATTGGTGCCCGTAAACCTGGTAAGAATCTAGCAAAAAATAAAATTTTATCCCCGTATTTTTTAACTTTTTCTTGAATTTGTGAGTAAATTTCTTTAGTAATGATTTTTCTTATACCTCGCACTCGAGTTACTTTTGGGCCTAATAACTTACCCAATAAAAACATAAAACCATCACCGATTAGCACTCCACACAAGGCGACCCCCACCATAATCTGTGGGTTAAGCGTTGTTCCATTAGAGTCCGATAAAGCACAAATAACTCCACCAGCAATTAAAGTCACATCTTCAGGAACTGGTAAACCTAAACCACATGCGACTAAAACAAAAAACACCGCAAAATAACCATAACTAGTAAAAAAATCAATTAGATAATTTAAGATTTCCACGATATATCTCTATTACTTCATGCTTTGAGCGATTTTTTGCGCCCATGACGAAGCTAAATCATTTGAGGTGGCTTCCACCATAACCCTAACCAATGGTTCGGTACCGCTAGCTCGTACAATAACTCTCCCGTTATCACCTAACATCTCTTTAGCCTCATTAATTACATCTAATGAGTTTTCTTGCCATTTATTTTTATCGCCTGCTAACTTAACATTAACCATTGATTGTGGATAATCCACCCAATCAATAAGCTCTTTCAACGATTTACCCAATTTAATAATCGCAACTATCACCTGTAATGCCGATACAATACCATCTCCAGTTGAATGCTTATCTAAACATAGTATATGCCCAGATGCCTCCCCACCAATTAGCCAGTCACGCTTTTGCATTTCTGCTAAGACATATCTATCACCAACTTTAGCACGAACCAGCTCCAAGCCTTTTTTATTTAACGCATGTTCCATTGCTAAATTAGTCATAATGGTACCCACTAAACCTCTTACTTCAACTCCGCAAGCTAAATAAGATTGTAAAATAATGTATATTAGTTTATCCCCATTATACATATTACCATCTTTATCAATAAAAAGCAACCTATCTCCGTCACCATCAAAAGCAATACCCAAATCAGCACCATGCAACTTAACTGCATTTATTATATTAGATTCATGTGTAGAACCACAACCATTATTGATGTTCGTTCCATCTGGTTCACAAGATATTTTAATAATTTCGGCTCCAAGTTCTTTAAAAACCTGTGGTGCAACTTGATATGAAGCTCCATTTGCACAATCTAAAACTATTTTTAATCCTTTAAAGTTAATATCTGCTGGTATCGTATTCTTGCAAAACTCTATATAACGCCCTTTAGCATCCTCAATTCGCATGACTTTACCAAGCTTACTAGCAATAACCATCTGTTTTTCAAGTTCAGCCTCTATCTCTAATTCCACATTATCTGGCAATTTAGCCCCATGACAATCAAAAAACTTAATTCCATTATCAGTATATGGATTATGTGATGCGCTAATTACAACTCCAGCCGACAAGTGAAGTGCACGTGCTAAAAAAGCAACTGCTGGTGTCGGGATTGGCCCTGCCATATAAACATCAACCCCAGCATAAGAAAAACCTGCTTCAAGACTCGATTCAAATAAATAGCCAGATAATCTAGTGTCTTTACCAATAATAACCGCTGGATTTTCTAGATGACTGCCCAAAACTTTACCTGCAGCATATCCCAAACGAAGTGCAAAATCTGGTGTAATTGGGTATTGCCCTACTACACCACGAATTCCATCAGTACCAAAGTATTTTCTCATGTATTTAATATCTTTATAATAAAGTATCTTGTTGCAATTTTGGATTCACCTCAACTTTAGAATTCATAATATTTTCAATATCTTTACTATCAATGGTTTCGATTTCCAATAACATTTTAGCCATTTTATCTACTTTATCTCGATTCTCCGACAATAGTTTTCTAGCTATTTGATATTGTTCTTCTAGTATCTTTCTCACCGTTTCATCTATTTTTTGTAATGTAGACTCTGATATACTCTTATGCGTAGTTACGCTCCTACCCAAGAATACTTCAGTATCATTTTCACCATAAATAACTGGCCCCATCTCTTCTGTCATACCAAAGCGTGTAACGATTTTTCTGGCTAAATCAGTTGCACGCTCAAAATCATTACTTGCACCTGTTGTCATTTGATGCATGAATAATTCTTCCGCAACACGACCTCCAAATAGTATAGCTATTTGATTAATTAGATATTCTTTGGTATATGAGTATCTATCTTCTTCTGGCAACTGCATAGTTACGCCTAAAGCACGCCCACGTGGTATTATAGTTACTTTATGCACAGGATCAGTGCCTGGTAATAACCGTGCAACAATGGCATGCCCTGATTCATGATAAGCTGTATTACGTTTTTCTGCCTCATTCATAACCATCGTCTTACGCTCTGCCCCCATGATAATCTTATCTTTCGCATCTTCAAAATCTTTCATATCCACTAATTTTTTATTGCGTCTAGCACCAAACAATGCAGCCTCATTCACTAAATTTGCCAAATCAGCACCAGAAAACCCAGGAGTACCACGTGCAACAATGTTTGCATCTACATCTGCCGCAACAGGAACTTTTCGCATATGCACTGCTAGAATCTGTCCACGACCTTTTATGTCTGGCAATGGCACTACTACCTGTCTATCAAACCTACCTGGACGCATTAATGCTGGATCTAAAACATCAGGGCGATTTGTTGCCGCAATAATAATAACCGTAGTATTAGTATCAAAACCGTCCATCTCAACTAACATCTGATTAAGTGTTTGCTCACGTTCATCATTACCGCCACCAACACCAGCACCACGTTGACGACCTACTGCATCAATTTCATCAATAAATATGATTGCTGGCGCATTGCGTTTTGCTTGTTCAAATAAATCACGTACACGAGAAGCTCCAACCCCAACAAACATTTCAACAAAATCAGAGCCTGAAATACTAAAAAATGGTACGTTAGCCTCTCCAGCAATAGCTTTAGCTAGTAATGTCTTACCAGTACCTGGAGAACCACTTAATAAAACACCTTTAGGTACTCTGCCTCCTAAGTTTTGATATTTAGTTGGATCTTTCAAATAATCCACGATTTCTGATACTTCTTGTTTGGATTCTTCACAACCAGCAACATCACTAAATCTTATTTGGTTTTCTTTGGCATTGATAATTTTGGCTCTACTCTTACCAAAACTAAATACACCACCGATACCGCCACCTTTACCACCACCAGCACCACGCATAAAGTATATCCATACCCCTATTAGTAACAGCATCGGGAACCATGATACAAATATATTCATCCAAATTGATTCGTCTTGTGGTTTAGCACTGAATGTTACTTTATGTTTAATTAAATCATTAACTAATTGTGGATCTGTTGGTGAATATGTAGTAAATTTACTACCATCTTTACGCTCCCCACGAATCCAATGGCTTTGCCCACCTTCAATTACTACACTTTTAACTTGATCTGATTCAACTTCAGTAATAAATTGCGAATAACCTACAATATTCTTCGTATCTGCAGTATTATCATTAAATTTATTAAAAATAACCATTAAACTAATACCGATTATTACCCAAATAATCAAACTTTTAAATATATTTCCGTTTCGCATAAGTCAATTAATCCAAAAAATAAAATAAGTTTATAATTATAACCCAAATGAGCATATTACTGCTCTACAATTTGTTTCTACATAACAAATAAATTTCACTACTTTCACTACGTGAAGCATTTGGCTTCTTCGCTAGCACCTGTTCAAATGTACTTCTGGCAGTTTTGACCAAATTGTCAAAATCACCACCATGAAAAACCTTAATTACAGCATTGCCTCCAGTTTTTAGATAATTAATCGAAAAATCTAAAACTAATTCTACTAGGTAAGAGATTCTTGCTTGGTCAACCCCCTTAACTCCGCTTAAGTTAGGCGCTAAATCAGAAATAACCAAATCAGCTTTATTGCCCTTTAGCATTTCTATTAATTGGTTTAAGGTTGCAGTTTCAGTAAAATCACCTTCAATAAAATTTAGGTTATTAATCGGCAGTATCGGTAATAAATCTAAACCAATAACTAAGCCCAATTTGCCAACTTTCTGAGAGGCAACTTGTGACCAACTCCCTGGAGCACAACCTAAATCAACTACCACTTTAGCATTTCTAAACAAATGGTACTCTTCGTCTAATTCGAGTAACTTATATGCAGCTCGTGAACGATAACCATCTTTTTGTGCCATATGGACGTAGTGATCAGTTACATGTCGATTAACCCACGCTTTATTCACTTTATTTTTTTTAGTCATTTTTTAATCACTAATGCCATAAAAATCAACACTGGAATAAATAACACCCCAAAAATAATTTTTAGATATAACATTAAATCAAAACTAGACATTAAAAAATACGAAATGATTAGCCCCTCAAATGAAGCAAGAACAATAACTATCCGTGCAATCCATAATTTACCCACATCACCATATGTATCAAATAGATTTAACGGGGCGGCAATTTCTTTAACATAAATTCGCCCACTTAAAATTAAATAGTTAGATAATGACGTCATAAATAAAGCTAAAACAACAATGATTATTAAGCTACTTATCTGTGATGGTAAATAATAATGCATCGTAACAATACCAGTTAATATATAATTAAATACGTTAGCTTCAACAATATTTGTTTTCTCATTGATGATTGGTGGAATAATACCTGGTACAATGTTTGCTTTATTTTTGGCAGAAGTTGATTCATCCACTGATTTTACTACATAACCAACTTGACCATCAGATAATTGCGCTTGATACGTTACTATTTTTTTACCCGCAATATTTTTAACATTAGCATTAGTACCTATGGCAATAATGCCTAACAATATCACAAAATATACTATGGCTAACCTTAATAATAACGACATTAAGTTTAATTTGATTTTTTGCCCAAAATTCGTATTTTTAGTTAGCAAATGAAGACCTGATATTGCAATCAATAATGTTAATATGAGTTTTATTGACTTGACATCAACATTAAAACTCAAATAATGCCCTGATGCATAGCCTTCAGAAATAGCTAATGTCTGCAAATTTGAGATTAAGGTACTCATATCCCCAATTTTAATATAAGCACAGATTATTGTTACCAATATTAGCATAACAATTATCATTGAATTTATGTGGTTATTTATACGTATGGACTTATATCCACCAATTAAGGAATAAATAAAAGTAAACATGACTACACTTAAAACGCTATTTACAAAGTTCCAACCAAGTAACGATTGGAAGATTTTAGCTGTAAGTATTATTGAAACACAGATAAGGAATGAATAACATAACATTTGATAAATAGCAACTACAACACCCAGCGATTTATTTGTTTTGCTACTCACTATACTGGCTAATGAATCTCCATTATTGCTACTTTTAACTTTTGAGAAAAGAAAAAAGCTAATGATAACTGCTATTACCACAACATAATATCCATTTAGTCCGAATTTAGCTCCCAAAAAACACAAGACAACAAATTCGATTATTCCTAAATTATAACTAGTGAATGTATTATGATTTAATTCGTTTAAACCGAGAAACTGCTCACTAGTTTTATTTGAACGTCGATTAAGATATGGAACAATAATTAACAATAGGAAAAATATAGTTATATAAATATAACTTAGATTATTTAATGTTAGTAAATACATATTTAAAGATTTCTATTTAATTAATTTGAGGTGTAATTTTACCACCTTTTACAGTACTCCAACAGTTTTTTATATTGTCGCCAGTAATTTCGCTTATGTGTGGGGAGCAACATACATTAGTGGCAGAATATCTACCTGCACAGCCCCAGCAATCTTTAAGACTCGTGATATTTCGTTTATCGTTGCACCTGTTGTAAACACATCATCCACAAGAAGAATACGTTTACCTAATACACTACCCATTACTTTAAATGAATCTTTAACATTTGCTTGCCTACCAATAAATGCTGTTGATACTTGCGAATTATTTTCTTTTATTTTACGGATTAACTTAGGCATTACTGGAATTTGATTGTTAACTGCCATATAGTATTCCAACATTAAATATACCTGATTAAAACCCCTACTCTTGGTTTTATCTCTAGCCAAGGGTACGGGTATAATATAATCAATATGTTTTAAATTATATGTTATAAAACTCAAATACCACACATAACCCACAGACCAGTTTAAATCAATTTGTCTCTTATATTTTAAATAATGAAGTAATTTACGTAACGGATTTTCATAACAAAAACTTGGATAACGAACATCATAATATATTTTATTAAGTGTATTTGTATTGGGTTTAACATGATAGTTTTTTGTTATTAACAGTTCATTAATACAATCCGTACAAATTAATTTACAATTTGGTACCCCACACAGTTTACAATAATGCCATGGCACAACTTTAACATATAAAAAATATTTGAGTTTAATAAAAACAATATGCAGAATCATTACAACACAATTAAAAATAAATTTAACAACAACACAACTAAGGTGAGAGTTCTTGACTTTATATACACCGAAATCTCAAACAGAATGATAGAAAGGCTCAATTATATCAAAATAAACCCACAAACTATTGTCGATATCGGAAGTGGCCTTAATATTGATGCGATTCATTTAAAAAATAAATATCCGAAAGCTAATATTTATAAGATTGACATCGCTATTGAAATGTTAAAGCAGCATGCAAAACAAATAAGTTTCTTTAATAAATTATTCAAAAAACAAGCAGATATGATTTGTGCGAATGCAACTAACTTACCTATTAGCTCACAATCTACTGATTTAGTTTGGTCAAATATCACACTTCAATATATACCAAACATAGAAGAATACTTTAAAGAAATTCGACGCATATTAAAAATCAATGGGACATTTCTCATCACGAGCCTAGGAGTTGACAGCTTAAAACAACTACGTGAAATAGGATTAAGTACGTATAACTTCCCAGATATGCATGTAATCGGTGATATATTAGTTAAACTTGGTTTTTCCAATCCAGTTACTGATGTTGAATATATAACACTTGAATACACATCACCAGAACAATTAATCACAGATATACGCACTATTGGTTGCGGTGCAGTACTAAATAACAAAACGTATTTAACAAAAGAGCAATATAACTCGATACACAACAAACTGCTCAATTTAACGCAAAATGGCACCATACCGCTAACTTTAGAGCTGTTCTATGCTCATGCATGGAAAGATACAATACAATTAGATTTAGATGCAAATACAAAAATTATACAATTTTCTCCAAAAAGTAATATAAAATAGTGTATAATACTTCTCTCGTGTGGGGTGTTAGCTCAGTTGGTAGAGCAACGGACTCTTAATCCGCTGGTCGAGAGTTCGAATCTCTCACGCCCCACCAATTTATACACATCAACGCCATAAAAAACAAAATTTTCCAAAAAATGTTATAATATGAATGGTGGCACAAAACAGAAGAAATAAAATGCGCTATTTAATACTTTTCATCACTATTTTTATCACAACATATATCGTACCTGTATTTGCGAATGATATGCAAACCGCTAACAACCTTAATATCGAAAATCGAATAAACCCAAGTGAATCACTAACTAGAGCATATTGCTTTGATAAAACTCGATGTAATACAATACTAGTAAATAAATTTTATATAACTGAGAGTTATCAACCCGTATGGATATCTGATAATGCCCCGAATGACATGGCTTTACAATTTATATCAATTTTAAATAAAGCAAATTCGGTAGGATTAAATTCAACTACCTATTATCTGGCACAGATAAATAATATGCTCATGCAACTAAATAATAATATCAAATTAAAGTACCAACAACCATCAATGCTTCTAACTGATTTTGAATTAACCATGACTAATGCCTACATTTTATATTTATCGCATATGGCTTTTGGAAAAATAGATAACCGCACAGTGTATCCATCATGGAACATTAAAAAAAGATATTTTAATATAATGCAGCTATTTTTAGATACAATACACAAAGGCGATATTAATTATGCAATCAATTACGTTACCCCACAATATATTGGTTATAGCAAATTAATTGAACAACTGAATAAATATCAACAAATTGAACAAGCGGGTGGTTTTGATCCAATTCCTAAAGGTAAACCTTTACGTATAAACTCTAAAGGTAATAGAGTTATCCTTTTGAATAAAAGACTTAACTTAACTGGTGAATTAAACGAGCAACCTGATTCGGATATTTTTAATCATAAAACTAAAAATGCTGTAATTAAATTTCAACTAAATAATGGTTTAGCAGGTTCAGGAGTTGTTGATAAAAACACTTTAGAATTACTTAATGTGCCAATTAATAAATTAATACAAACAATTTCAATTAACCTTGACCGCATGCGCTGGTTACCCGATGATTTAGGTAATACATATGTTTTAGTTAATATCCCAAGTTTCTCTTTATCAGTGTTTGAAAGCAATAACGTTGTTATGAGTATGCCAATCATTGTAGGTAAAGAAGGGAATAAAAGTTGTATCCTAAATAGTGCCATCTCATACATGGAAGTTAACCCATATTGGAATATTCCACGCTCTATCGCTGTTAAAGATATATTACCCAAATTATATGAATCACCCAATTATTTAGAACAAAAAAATATTTTAGTGTATAATGGAATAGCTGAATCAAAAAATTTAGTAAACCCTCATAATGTTGATTGGAAGAGTTTATCCGCACAAAACTTTAATTATACGTTACGCCAAGAACCTAGTGAACAAAATGCATTAGGTAAAATAAAATTTATTTTCCCTAATGATTGTGGTATTTATTTACACGACACCCCAGAACAACATTTATTTAAAAATCGTAAACGTGATTATAGCCATGGTTGTATTAGGATTGCAAAGCCAATTGAACTAGCCACATATTTATTAAAAGACAAAGAATCAAACGCTTACGCATACATTGAATCACAAATCAATACTGGCAAAAGAAAAGTTATTATGTTAAGAAACCACCCTATGGTTCATGTTGTGTATTTTACTGCATGGGTAAATGAATCTGGAGATCTGCAGTTTAGACCTGATATTTATAAACTTGATGCGACTGGCTTTTATATTCATTAAGTTAACCCACGACTCAAGGATGAGAAGCATTAAAATATTGGGTTAAAATAGGCCTCGAAAATAAATAATACTTGTTTTGTTTATTTTTTTGATGTATCAAGAGATGCTCTGCAATTTTTTTGATATATTTATTTATTAACTGTACTTAATATGTTATATAATAACCCTTTAAGATTCTATTAATTCATAGCAAAACAGATTCAAATTGCACAGCGTTAGTGATACAAATGTTTGTTAGTAATAACCCCCTACTAGCAAACATGCGTTATGAATCTGTTTTGCTATGAATTATAAAACTAAAATCAAATATCTATTGAAATGGATTCAAAAATGTGAAGGGAATGATGCTTATTTAATAACACATCAAACACATAGATTGAATCCATTTCAATAGATATTATAAATTTAACCCAGAATTTTAAAAAAACTAACAACTTTATTAAAAATAATTATGTAGATATTATATCTAATTTCTGGATAAATGACTATCAGGGTAAACCCGTATTTTTATAGAATTACGTTGTAATCGCACACTATAACCTAGTTAAATCTATAAAATGCAATGATGAACGGAATCTAATGAAAAATAAATATACACAGCGCCATACATTAGCTATTTGCTTAATTACTTCATTATTTTTTATGTGGGCTCTTGGAAGTAGCATTAATGGTATATTGATTAAACACTTTAGAGATACAATGTATCTATCACGTTTTGAGGCTGGTTTAGTTGATACTGCTTTTTATTTAGGTTATTTTATTATGGCTATTCCCGCTGGAATCATTACTCGAAAAATAGGTTATAAACGTAGTATTTTAGTTGGTTTAAGTTTATTTGCAACTGGTTCATTCTTATTTTACCCAGCATCAAATACAGGGACATATATTTTATTTTTATTTGCATTATGGATTATTGCAAGTGGTTTAACTTTTTTAGAAACATGCGCAGGCACTTATATAGTTAAACTTGGAGATCCAATTTTTGCTGAACGTAGGCTTAACCTAGCCCAATCATTTAATGGCTTAGGATTAGTTCTAACTGTATATTTTGGCGGTAGAATAATTTTTGCTTCTGCATTTGGTAATGTTTATGAGCCATTTATCATTATTGGGGTCATTGTATCAATTTTAGCAATAATTTTTATATTTGTCAAATTACCAGATATTCAAGACAAAAAAGATAATCCAAAGATTAATTTAAAAATATTATTCAAATATTCTCATTTACGTTATGGGGTATTCGGTATATTTTTTTATTTAGGCGCACAGTCTAGTATTTGGGGGTATTTTCTTTACGTTGTAGCAGAGAAAATACCAGGAATTTCAAATATAAATGCTAATAGCTATTATGCTCTATGTTTTTTAATATTTATGTTAGGTCGATTTGCAAGCACTTGTCTCATGCAATTTATTCGTCCAGTAAAATTACTTCAGTTATATTCCTTATTTAACATAATTCTTTTAACCATAACCATACTACTACCACAAATGTTATCCGTATATTCCCTAATTGCTGTTAATTTTTTTATGTCCGCAATGTACCCTACAATATTTAGTTTAAGTATTCGTGAAGTTGGTCACGATACTAAAATAGCAGCCTCATTTTTAGTTATGGCCATAATTGGAGGTGCAATATTTCCCCCATTAATGGGATTGGTAGCTGACATATGTGGCACTATTAAATATGCTTTGATAGTGCCCATAATATGTTTTATGTATGTAGTTTTTTTTGCCACGAAAGGCTATAGAATTCAGAAAACAAGAACATAAATTAATAACTAATCATTGAATGATTTACCGCTAGCAACCCAATCATTATCAAATTGCGCTAAACTTTGAACAGTATCTGGTAAATCGCAGATAAATCCCCGAAATGCATTTTCTGGAATAGTG
>CAITEL010000219.1 GCA_903891375.1 uncultured Neisseriaceae bacterium | reverse complement strand
TTATCTATAAATTCTGCATTTACTTGTGGAGTACTTTTTGTAACGATTCTATAAAAGGTGGCCGCCCATTTGCAGGTAAAATTAATCCACCACCAAAAGTCGCCCAATGTTACAATATCGATAGGCGCTTGTCTTACTTGGTTGATAAGAACCGCGGCTAATTTTTCAGCATCTAAATCAGTAGCTTTAGATTTAAATTTAATAAAACTTACAATAAGTTCCTCGGTCCACGGAATCATCATTGCACCTTCACCGTGTTGTACAATTAGCATACGATAAAGATCAGTACCGTGTACTTGGTCACCTTGTTCGCCGTTGACCATAATAGAGCTACCATCCCACCGTTCGGTGAACTTTAGAGTATTAATAATCTTGAATCCTTCTTTGCGAATAATTTCTTCCCATATAAATGGATTTTCAATAATACCTTCGCTAGTCATTACAATTTCTAAACAGCGTTTAGCTTCAGTAACCCCCAACAGTTGTATAAATGCAGATAGTGCCGCAGAACTATCAATGCCACCAGACCACTGTAGTCGAATAGGTACACCAAACTCTAAATGCTTTGCATGTATTTCTTTGGCTCTATTAACTGCACATTCACCAAAACTTAAATTAAAATCGGAATTAGGATCAGGTAAACTTACTTGAGTAGGTGTTGATGTTCTAATCGGCAATGTTATTGTTTTGGTTCTATCGACAAAACTAATGCCTTGTGGAAATATCTTAAACAAATTTAACCATATCCTTACATCATCACGATCTAATAAAGAGTTAAATCTAGTTGGGGAATAAAAAATTAAATCGCTCATATACGAGTTTCTGATATTAATTTTTGAGTAATTTCATTCATTAACTCATCTGCCTGTTCTTGCGTTGTTACTTGCCTAATAAGATTTTGATATTTTTTAGAAACAGCGTATGCTCGTAGCTTAAGACTATTATATGTTTCGCATTCAAGTTTTAATTCTTGATATGCTTGATCGGGTGGTATTCCTACAGTACTAGCATATTCTATTAATCCTGACGAATACTGGGCAAGCTCTGGATTAGACTGCATAATTTCTATTGCTAAAGTATCATAAATTTCAATACCAATTTCATTAGCCCATCCGGATAATAATCTACCATATATGACGCTAATTAATTTATCAACTAGCGGTGCAAGTAACTGTGCCCTCTCTCTTTTTTTAATAAAAAAATCATTTATTTCGTGTGGGTTACCTAGTATTATACCACCGACTAAATTATTTGTGTACAAATTATTAATGATTAGTTGATTATTAAAATTTTTGTACATAGGATCTGTTTGCGGTAATCTAGAAATATGAGTATCTAATATACATGCCCGCAACATCCCAAAAATCCATTTACTTTTTCCTATAGGAGTAAGTGAATTTTCATCAACATATAATATACCAAAGTTGGTATAATCGTAAAGATACATTTTCATATACATTAATTTATCAGTTTGGGGTGTCGTACCAGATTTGAACTGGTGCTAACGGAATCACAATCCGCGGTGCTGACCGCTGACACTAACAACACCATTGGTCCGCCCGGAAGGAATCGAACCTCCATCAGAGGAGTA
>CAITEL010000218.1 GCA_903891375.1 uncultured Neisseriaceae bacterium | reverse complement strand
CATCGATTTTATTAAAAAGCAAAGTATTATTTTTGCTAAAGTGTGTGTCACTAATTATCAAAATTTTTTTTGACACTGTATACGCCCTTAAAATTTACCATTCGTAGTTTATTAAAATCTGGATTAAATCTAAAAAGAGAATAATTTTGATTTGTATTATCGTATACATCTACACCTTCAGCTAATTTTATTTTATAAATAATTATTTTGGCGATTGGTAACATTAAGATAGCAATAGATATTTTTATAACCATTGTACCCATTATTAACTTAAAAATTTCAGACAAAGTATATCCTTCAGGAATATTGGTTATTACATATGCAATACTGACAACTAGAAATGATGATATTACGTGTGTTAAGAAAATTATTAACCATGAAAAATTTCCGTGAAGCTTTACTTTGGATTTAGGTACTACAACTGCACTAAAGAAATCACCGATAACTTCACCTAAGATTGAACCCAGAATCATCCAGAATGAAAATCTAAAAAGAGTATCATAAGATTTTATAAGTTCTATATGCATTTGTGAAGCATATGGTAATTCTTGAACTATTAAAAAAATTCCGAAAAATAAAAAGTGTACACCGATATTAGTCCATACAGCTTGGCGAGAATATTCATATCCATAACAATATCCAATTATTTCAAATAAATAAATATCTAATGGAAACAACAAACCAGAACCATTTACAGTTAATCCAAATAAATCTATTTGTCTTCTTGAAAAAAAAAAACAAATCATTTGTATTGATACTATCAGAGATAATAGTATTGGATAATATTTAAAGGCATTACCTTTGTCATTTTTCATATAAATGTTTCGCAAATCTGCATAGAAACTACAATTGCAATCACAGTATATTTATTTATAAATTCATGTTTATTACGTACAACAATTTCAATGTTATTTGAATTTATATTATATACCCTGCTAAATACTAATAATGTTTCTTTTTCACTCTCAATCTCAAATAAATATACTTGGTTTATTAATATTTTTTTATAAGAATTTGGGTAACAAATATAAATTATTTCAGCAGGTAATAAAAGTTCAGTATTTACTTCTTTAATAGCAAAAGATTTTTCATGAATAAACCTCTCACTAAATACTTTATTATTAAAATCACGCAATAATGTTATTTCATCTTTTAAATAAGTATAAATATCTTTTTTAGCAATAATAGGAACATATTGAGGCAAGTTATTATATTTTAAAAGGTCGCCAACTTGAATATTTAGATATTCTGATAATTTGATTAATATTCTTAAATTTGGCATATAACTTTCTTCATGATTAATCAATTTTCTTAAGGAAAAATAATCAACATCTGCCTCTCTTGCTAACTCAGAAAGTTTTATATTTAATATGGCTAATTTATCATTTATACAATTAGAAATATTATTTAAAACCTCTAAATTTTCATCATCTAAATTGTATTTTAATCCCAAAATTTCCACCAATAAAAAATAATCAAAAACTTATTAACAAAACAATAAAAATGTGTTATAATATCTTATTGGTTTTTTGATAAAAAACAAAACTAAAAT
>CAITEL010000217.1 GCA_903891375.1 uncultured Neisseriaceae bacterium | reverse complement strand
CTAGCGTTCTCCATATAATTTCATCGAATTCGCTAAATAATATTAAGCTAAAATCAATAAAGGGAAAACAGGCTTTATGTGAATTAGATAGAATCCTGAGAATTTTTGAGGGTGTGGTTACAAAAAATAGGGTAATTCGTCAGACGGTACGGGATGCTATTCAAAACCTCACAGATAATTTATCACAATCACGTGCTACCTTAAATAAGCAGTCATACGATGAAATAATACAAAAAATACAAAATTTGGAGAATAAGCTTAATGAATTAGAGACTACTAACCACAATCTACCAATAACGACCAGTAATGATAACAATAATAGCTTATATCATGGTTTAAGAGGTGAATTAAATGGAAACATTATTAGTTCAGATTTGGATTACCAAAATCGCCACTCAATACTAGATGCTGATGATGTGTGGGGAATGGGTGTAGCAAACTTTCTTCAATATTCAAATCAAGGTAATATTTTTACAAATGAATTTGATGTATATACCTATTTAAATATATTTTATTTTTCAAAGCAACCAGAACACTTTTTAAAGAATAAGCAATTAATTCGTGCTGGTACACTAACTGGTTTTATTCGCGAATTATCAGAAGTAGTACAGAATAATGAGGTTGATCTTGATCCTCTAATTGCTGCACAAATAATCTGTGATGATATAAACCAGAGGGAAAGTACTCCTCGAGTAAGAATTAATGCCTTAATTAACATTGACGAGAATACTGCAAAAATTTGTGGAATTCCTCAAGTTATCAATATAAATGGTGGGCTAGCTGAAGATGTTAAATGTGTAAATATAGTGTTTACACCTGCAACATCAAACTCTGGCAAGTTATCATCTGGTTGTTATCATAGAGTCATAGCACCGAGTGAAGCAGTTGCAGTCATAACTTTAAAATCTAAGAAAAAAAAGAAAAAAAAGAAAAAAGTATCTCGAGTAGGACAAGTAGATGTAGCTAATCCAAGTACTAAAATAGGACCATTTCATAATCAATTATCAACTCAATTAACAAAAATTGAAGACGAATATATTAAAGTTGGTAATGATACCTTTAATGGAAATTGTGGAGTAAGGGCGTTACAGGTAGCATTAAATTCTCCAACTGATATGACGCAGTTACGCATGGACGTTGTTCAGCGGTCTGGTATAGTTATTCAATTAGGTCAAGGAAATGGTGGTAACACTTTAAGTAATTTACAAGTACGCAAATTAATTATTAAATTTTTTGCTGATGATTTTGCGGCATTTAAATCATTCTTTAGTTTCAATTCTACGTTATATGAAGAATTTAAATTAGAAGATTGTACTGAATGGCATGAAGTTTCTGAAAGTTTTTGGCAGTGTGTTTGTAATGATGGTTTATTAAGTATGGGAATTAATCTTCACTCAGATCATGAGGCAAGTAATTATGCGGAATATATTAGAAAAGTATCAGCAGCTCAAGAGTGGCTTACCTATAATGAGATGGCTATCTATTTAGCTGGAAATGGTTATCATTTAAAAAATCGCATTTTACATAGTGATGGAGTAGTTTTTGAGTTTGAAAATAATTTGAATAATCGAATTTATATTGGTAATGATAATGAAGAGTCTACAGAACAAGGAGTTATGAGTGGTAGCCATTGGTTTTGTCTAAAAAGGAAACCTAATGCTAGAGTGGTCGAGTCGGGAGATGGTTGCTCGAGTAGCAAGCTTCAATTCCGTAGAGATGATGAAGATCCAGATAGCGGTGTTGGACCAAACTCACCTAATGTGGCATATTTAAATATGGTTTCACGTGTTCGCGGTATTCCGCATAATAGTAGTGCTGGTGCTACAGGTGAAGGTAATCATTCTGGTACTGGTGGTTTAGCTAAGGAATCAGTTAGTAAAACATTCTTAAATACATCAGAGATGGATAAGGCTAAAACATTCTTTTTTCGATATTTTACTCAAAAAAGAATGTTTAAGAAAATAAGTGAGATATTAGGTGAAATTGATATAGAATATCAAGATATGCATGGGGTAGGGCTAACAGATAATCAACGAAGTTACATAGAGTATTTAATACGACTTCAGCGTCCTAGAATAGGAAGAGAAAATACTAATGTTAGTACAGTATTGGAATCAGTTAATAATTCAATTTCAAATAATATTAATGATTGGCCTCAATCAAGAGATGGTGTAACAGAAATTAGTTCGCAATCTACAATTTCTAATCCAGTTACAACACTCGTAGCGGAGAATAATCTTAATGACATTAAACAACGATTTCAAGCAAACCTGACTCCAAAAGTGAAGTGTACGGGCTTAAGCAACTGGTACTATAATTGCTGTAGTGTTGAGGAAATGATTGATTTATATTACAATAGTTCTAACAATAGCTTTACACGTAATGCACTTAATTATAATATATTTAAGCACATTCATAAAAATATAACTACGACTAATCAATTTAATCAACGCCTATCTTTCCTCTTAGATAGAAATTATTTACCAGTAACGATTATTCAGCATCTATTTGCGGCAAATTGTGAGAATCAGTACGAAATTTCTACAGATAATATGAATAAGCTATTAAATCTAATTACTAACTCCCCCAATAAAAGTCAAATTTTTTTATTACAATGTTTATGTGGGAATTTAGAAAAATATAAGCCAAATGAAAAGAATTCAATTGATACAATAAAAGCTTTAATCTATAAATTACAAAAATCTAAATTGAAAAAATTTCTTACAAAATTTTCCTTAAAGAAATCATCTAAAAAACCTAAAGAAAGTCATCTTATACCATCTTTTGATAGTTTACAAGGTTATGTTGAAGAAGCCAATAAAACTAGAGGTCAAATTTCAGAAAATAGAAGAATCGTAGATAATATTTGTGCCAATCCTGAGTTAGCTGAAGATGTAATTAAATTATGTACTTCAGAATTTGGTGGTAGTATACTTAGAGCTAGAGTTAATAGACTTTTTGGTGAAAATGTTGATATTACTTTCCGAGATTTTACATTAATAGATATTTTATCTAATGATGCTAATGTAAGAATATTATTATCTGATGTAGGTTATATAAATGCTGCTACGATTACAGCTCAGGAACTTCATTCGGTTAGGGCGATATTATATTTGGAGATTCTGTCTACCTCAATGCTAGGGCAGAGCGAACTTAGACAACTTATTAATCTTAACTATTGCAATATTCAAGAAATATTATTAATAGATCCGCAGGATTTTTTATCTAGTGACGTATATGAAAAAGCAGATAATGAAGAACTAGAAAGACTTAATAACTTTGCTAAAATAGAAGGGGCAAAGCAGGATTTGAGGCGCTTACATTTACCACAACATTTGTTAACTACAAAAGGTTTAACCGAGGAGGAAGAATTGATGTGGTTAAAATCTAGCGATAGATTTAAAAGGTATGTTTCTTCACATGAAGATATTGTTAGTCACCAAAGAGCTATTGGGGATACTCATGCTTCTGTAAGAAATAATATTAAGGCATATGTGAAAAGTGGCGGTATATTAGGAGATGCTGGGTTACAAGTAAAACAAGTAATAATTAATAGAAATATTTTAGAACATGATTCAATCTCTGAGGTAAATAAGTTAAACGAATTAAATTTAAGAATGACAGAGTGTCAACAACAAATTGAGCAAACGGCTGAACTTATAAAACAAAATTTATTGAATATAAAACAAAAAGAAAGTTTGGTAGATACACTTATCTCATCGGCTACTGAAAATGTGGATTCAGCTATAAAAATCAAACAAGAATTAAGAAATACTGTACTAAAAATTCAGCATAGGTTTCAAGAATTAGAAGAAACATCTACTAACTCTGTATCGGTAGAAACTAAGCCTGTACATATTCTACCTACAAGTAATTCTGGAGGTGGTAATATTCGTACGTTATCAGATTATATAGTTAGAGATAATACACCTATAAATAGTTCGAATAATATTGTATATAATTCCAATCATGTTCCAGTTGGAGCTTCTACCGTCGTTATAAGTATACTTTCTAGTATAGCTCAGATAGACAAAGTACCAAAAAATCAGTCTGGTCCATCACAAAACAACGTAACTAATGGTTCAATATTAAAACCAGTAGTAGCTGCAGAAGTTAGGGCGTATAGAGAAGAACGTTTGAAACAAATTGAAGAAAATAACAATGCTTTACTATGGTGGGGGCAATTTACTGGACAGGTAAAATGCATTTTGTAGAGCTAATTTAGCGGTGTAATCGTTTAATTTTCATAATCACATCGGTGATTATTCCATACTTGCATCCAACTTGTCAAAT
>CAITEL010000216.1 GCA_903891375.1 uncultured Neisseriaceae bacterium | reverse complement strand
GACTATTGAATGCCTATAATACTCCATTATACATTTCAAGTGGTGTCTCATAATTAAAGAAGGCATTACCAACACCCCAACGAGCATTTAAAATTTGTGTACCATTACGAATAAAATATTTAGATTGATTAAAAGTAATAGGTAAGCCTTGTGTTACAGCTTGTTTAAATGTTTTAGCATTTGTTCCCCATTCTCCTAATGCATTATCATCTGCAATAAATGATCCATTATTATTATTTACGTTTGTATAGTCATAAGTAATAGGAAAACCTGGAGTATCTCTTGCTGGAACTTGGAATGTTCCTATAACCATTTCTAAACAAGACGTACTCAAAGAAATACGAGTGGTTCCAGATTTTCCAGCAGTTGGTTGACCAGTGAACACAGAATAATTTGGATAGTATAACTGATAAGCCACGCCTGATGCAAGAACACTACTCATAGCATCAAATACTCTTGGGCTTAAATCAATACGAGTAATGCTAAAATCTATTTTTGATATTTTATAAGATGTACCTTCTGCAGCTAATGCAGCAACTATGGCCGCCCCACCAACAATAGGGACTCCAGTCTCACCAGCTCCAGCAGCTACAGCTGCTATAGCAGCATTATGGGGCGCATCTCCTAACATTAACACACCACTTGGTGCAAGGGTAATTTCTATCGTTACCTCGCCAAGCATACTAGTATCCAGTATGGTGGTCGATGCGTTTGGTCCTAATAATCCTAACCAGTTACGAACTGAATATTGATCTTGATCATTAGCAGTAGCAGGATCAGCTACAACTCCAATAGGATAACCAGCTCTACGTTTAATTTGACCAGCTTGATATATAAATTTACAACTTGGATCAGCATTTTGTCCAATACGATTTTTATTATTACCATCAGTACCAACTGTAAAGTCATATAACATATTATATAAATAGTTATATTGTGAGATATTCTGGCGTGATTGCCCATTTATTTTAATTTCTAAGTTTTCAATGATGGAGGCACTATTTCTAGGGAAGAAACGACTTTGACAATATCCAGTAGGCCCTCCAACAATACATCCATTATGTTGAGTGTATCCAGTATAATTAAACTCAAAAGTGGATAAATCAACTAGAGCATTATTAGGCAGTGTAACTATTATTTTTTGCCCAGCCCACACGTCTCCTTGTCCATTATTAGGCACCATTTTAACAGTTTGCTTTTTAAAATTTTGTATTGCTTTAACTCTAAATAAAACTCCTGCAGGTAATGAGGGCGGAATCTCATAATTCGCACCGTTTGGAATACTTGAATAAGTAGTAGACATTATATATTTAAGTTAGATAAAAAAACTAGAAAAACAAAAAATCTAAAGATTTTTTAAATGTTTTTATTATAACATAATTATACCACTTCCAGCAGTCCCAAGATCATCATTTCTAGAAGCTAGCATTTTTTTATATGTGTCATACCCTGATACATAATACTGTTGCCTCATATTTGATGGAATGCCTAAGTCTTCTAAGACTTTTTTTAATTCACTTCTGAAAGGTCCAAACCCTAAATGAATACTCCCATGTTTTATTCTTATATTATTTATAGTTTTAGTTACTTCACTTGTTATTAGTGATTGGTGTATTTTTT
>CAITEL010000215.1 GCA_903891375.1 uncultured Neisseriaceae bacterium | reverse complement strand
TTTCACACTTGTCGCATATATTCATATAAATTGTTCTTTTAATTTGTGTAAATAGATACACTGAAGACTGCATTATAAATAACGTTATATTAAGGGATACGAAAATGGCTATTACAATAAAAACTGCATTGAAACATTTTTCTATATTAACTGTCATCTATGCCACAGTGCTCGTCGTACTAGCACCACACTGCTTAGCAAAAAATAGCATTAATGATACGTACTCATCTGAAAGTCAATATCAGCAGGTATTAGATAACGAATCCTATCAGGTTATAATCGAGAGTGGAACAATCGAAACTTTAAATTTTCTAGTTAAAAGAGCACAATCTGAGCACATAAATAAGAAAACAATGGGGGATATAATCCAATGGACAAGCCAACAATTATTAAATAGTCCATATGTTTTTTATTTATTAGACAAAACTACCCCTGAGTACTTATATATTAGTTTGAGTAAGACTGATTGTGTCCTTTTTGTTGAAGAGGTAATTGTGGTAAGCCAGTTAATAAAAAATAATCAATTAAATCTATCAAATTATATAGCGGGGATTAAGCAAATAAGGTATCATGGTAATGTAGTTTACTGTAATCGTAATCATTACTTTAAAGATTGGGTCACGATGAATGAACGTAACGGTATTGTTACAGATGTTGGAGCATCATTAACTCAAATTAAACTCCCATTTAGTGCTAATATTCTGGGGGATATTATTTCTCAAGATAAAACTAACATTCATTATAATAACTTGAATTGCATTAAAGACAGAGAAAAATTTGTGAATACGGAAAGTATAGGGTTTATTCCGTTGCAAGAGTTACCAAAATATCTAAAATATATCCATAATGGTGACATTATTGGTATAATTCGCACAGCAAATAAATCTGATTCGGTACATCATTTGGGCATAGCGTATGTACATGATGGAACAGTTAGCATGATTCATGCCTCAAGTGTTGCCAAAAAAGTAGTTGTTGCTCCAAGTTTAGCTGGGTATTTAGCGAAATTTAAAGATAGTTTAGGGATTATTCTCATTCGTGTAAAATAGGACTGCAAATTAGTTAAACCTAAAAAGAAAGGCAATAAATGTTATTATGTATGCGTTTCAGAAAAACATGTATATTTGTCCTGTTTTTATTGTTATTACCAATAGCATTTGCTAAAACAGTTATTTATGCTAAAGAGCCAATAGCTAAAATAAATGTTATACCAGTAGAAAGTTCTGGTGGCGCTTTTATCTTAGATTTTGCGATTAAAAATAATATTAAACGTAAAAACTGGGGAATTGGCTTTTTTATGTTTCATGTTTTTCTTAAATATAATATACATATACAAATCTGTGAAGATAACACTAATAAATGTGAAATGCTTAAGGTAAATAAAAAATCACAAAACACGCCATTAAGTATTGGGCATATTACGTTGTTATCTCCAATCAAACCGTTTGTGATGTACCCACAAAAGTCATATACAATAAGAGTGGTTGGTTTATTAAACCAACCAAAAAATATAACAGCGATGCCACAACAACCATTTTTTTATGATTTTCATAATAAAAAAGTTGCATACATCAAGGTTGTTGAGTATGGAGATACGAGGGCGTATCAAACACATTTGAATCAAATCTCGGCAGAGTCAAGTATTCTCACAAATTGGAACATGTCTAAAAAAACTAATTTAACATCTTTTGTGGTGCCAACTCCAGTTCATGTGACCTACGAAAGTGGTGTAAATAATGGCAATAAAATAACACTAGTATTCTACTGTGGTTTATCAGGAAATAGTGAGGCGCAGTCCTATTACTGTGATATGATAAAAAATCAACAAGAGGGGTATGTGTTAAAGATTGAATCAAATGATATTCTTGTATATATAAATACAGTTGCAGGAGTGTTTTATTCACAACAAACATTACTCCAATTAAATTATTATTACGATAATATACCTAACGAAACAATTATTGATTACCCAAGGTTTAAGTATAGGGGAGTAATGCTCGATACTGTTCGTCATTTCTTTAAAATTAATGAAATAAAACAACTCATAGACGTTATGGCGGCAAGTAAGTTAAATACCTTGCATTTACATTTGGCTGATGATGAGGGTTTTCGGGTGCAATTAGCCAAATATAATAATTTAACACAAATAGGCGGGGTGCGTTCATTATATTCTAAAGTCCCACCATCAAATTTAGTTGATGATGAGTTTGATATTACAAATATTAGGCATAAAAAATATGAAAAAATCGATTCTATTTATAGTGGGTACTATACCATTAACCAATTAAAAAATTTAATATATTATGCTAATCAAAGACAAATAACAATAATTCCAGAAATCGAAATGCCAGGGCATGCATTAGCAATGAAGTTATCCATGCCAAATATTTTTGTGGATTTTACGGATAAATCAAAATATTTGAGCGTGCAGGGGTATGACAATAATGTTTTACCAGTATGTAAATATGGTTTGGATAATAACTTCACTGCGGGGATTAATGGCGTTATAACTGCAATTGCTGATATTTTTACGAATCAAACTACGGTATATGCCCTTAATAATGAAATTAGTTTGTCAGGTGATGAAGTGCCAATTGGTGCTTACGCTGATTCTAGTTTTTGCAAAAATGTGGGTTTGGCGCAATTAAGCACAGAAGAAATCTCACATAAATATTTTTATGATGTTAGTAATAATCTAGAAAATTATAAGATATCTGGATGGCAACAATTAGTACAGCAGGATAATGGTGTAATTAGTGAATCGAATGTGGTTACTCCAAATAATGTGGGGCATATATGGCAATGGGAACCAACAATGAATCAGCCTGTGTCTGGTTATGTGATGGCGTATAATTTACTAGATAAAAATTATCCAGTAGTGTTAGACTTTGCAGATCTTACTTATTTTGATATACGCTATAGAGATAAATTTATAGAACCAGGTTTATATTGGGCAACTAATTATGCTGGAACGTTTGAGGCGTTGAGCGTTGGGTGGAAAATTGATAACGTTATTGTTAATTTACCCAAAGCAAAATTAAAAAATTTACAAGGAGTGGAGGGGGCACTTTGGAGCGAGCTTATTCCTACAAAAGAGCATCTATTTTACATGATATTTCCTAAAATGTTAGGTCTTGCGGAAGCAGGTTGGACAACACGCAATGCATTAAATTGGCGAAGTTTGGCGATTAAACTTGGTTGCGAAGATAATGGCTTTTTAGCATATTTAAATCAAATATATGAGGTTAATTACCGTGGTTATCCAAAGGGGATAAGTATGGAACTTCCAAACAATGTATGTAATAATACCCCATAAAAGCAAATAAAAATGTGCTACAATATTGTACTATTTATTATAATATATATGCAAAATTTGAAAGGGGTTCAAAAATTATGAAGAAATTACTATTGATTTTATCTTTTTGTGTGTCAGTAAACGCATTTGCACAAGATGGTTATCTATATGATTCGTATGGTAATGTAGTTAGAGACGCATTTAATGAATGTGTACATTCTGGTTATTATGATAAAACTAATGGTGTTGCTGAGTGTGACGAAGATTTAAAGACTAGTAGTCAAAAAACAGGTGTAGCCTCAGCTACGAACAATTAATTATTGCAAGTATTTTATATAAAACGTAACTCCCCAGTGGGGAGTTTTTATTATTGTTATTAAATTTATGTTTAAAGTTGTTATAAACAAGTTACGGAATAGATCTTTGCGGTCGGTTGCAACCATTGGTAATTTTGATGGGATGCATTTAGGGCATATGCAATTAATTGCAGAATTAAACCATCTTCCAAACCATGCTGATTTAAGAAAAATTGTGATTACATTTGAGCCATTACCATTAGAATATTTTGCAGATTGTACTACTACACCAAGATTACCCAGACTAAGTTTGTTGCGAGATAAGTTCAAGGTCTTAAAAAATCTTGGATTTGTTGATGAGTTAATTATTCTTAGATTTAATGCTGAATTATGTGCTACGTCACCTATAGATTTTATCAATAATATACTAGTAAAAGAACTTAAAGTTACACATATGGTTACTGGTCATGATTTTAAATTTGGGAAAAATGGTTCTGGTGGGGCAGTTGATTTTCAAAATGCAAATATTGGGGTGACCGAGATAACCCAATATTTTATAGATAATCAACGAGTATCTAGCTCTTTGGTGCGTGAATATGCTAAAGAAAATAATATAGAAAAGTTAGCCAGATATTTAGGGCGAAATATTCATTATACATCTAGAGTTATTTATGGAAATCAATTAGGTAGAAAATTTGGGGTACCTACAATTAATTTGTGTTTAGGTAGGAATAAACCAGCACTATGGGGTATATTTGTTGCTGTTGTGTATATAGATGGTGTTAGATATAATGCAGTGGCGAGTATTGGTAAAAATCCAACAGTAAGTAATTTAGACACATATAAATTAGAAGCACATTTACTTGATGTAGACTTAGACTTATATGGTAGAATTGCCACGGTAGAGATTCTAGAATTTTTGCGTGAAGAACGGAAATTTGATGATCTAGATACATTATTTAAACAAATACATTTGGATCTTTCTCAATCAAGAGAATATTTTAAATTACGAGATAAGTAAGGAAAAACTAATGGATTACAAGAACACAATAAATTTATTTGAAACAGAATTCCCGATGCGTGGCGATTTAGCCAAACGAGAACCAGTAATGTTAGAGAAATGGTACAAAGAAAATCGTTATCAGAAATTACGAGAAATTTGTAATGGTCGTGATAAGTTTATTTTGCATGATGGTCCTCCATACGCTAATGGAGACTTACATTTGGGTCATGCGGTGAATAAAATTCTAAAAGATATCGTAATTAGAAGTAAAACTTTATCTGGTTTTGATGCACCATTTGTTCCAGGTTGGGATTGCCATGGGTTACCGATTGAGTTAAATGTGGAAAAAACACATGGTAAAGGGATGCCAGCGAAAGAATTTAGAGACAAATGTCGTGAATATGCAGATATACAAATCGAGCGTCAGAAAAAAGATTTTATACGTCTAGGTGGCTTGGGTGATTGGAGTAATCCATATAAAACAATGGATTATGTAACTGAAGCTGATACAGTTAGAGCAATTGGTGAAGTTTATAAGAATGGTTATTTGTTCAAGGGTGCTAAACCCGTACATTGGTGTATTGAGTGTGGTTCAGCGCTAGCTGAGGCTGAGGTAGAATATAAAAATAAGGTTTCTCCTGCGGTATATGTTAAATTTCAAGTTGCAACAGAACATAAACAAAAACTAGCTGAAATATTTAAAATAAAGCAACTTGACTTAGATGTATTTGCGGTTATATGGACGACGACTCCGTGGACATTACCTGCAAATGAAGCTATTTGTGTGGCAGATGAAATTGAATATGCACTAATAAAAGTTGATAATGAATATTTGATTCTAGCAGAGCAATTGGTTGAGTCAGTATTAACTCATGATAAATCAGCAACATTCACATATGAGATAATTGCTAAAGAAAAAGGTAGTACATTAGATGGGATTTTATTTAATCATCCTTTCTATAATAAACAAGTGCCAATTATTCAGGGAGAGCATGTAACCACTGATGCTGGTACGGGTCTAGTGCATACGGCTCCAGCTCACGGATTAGAAGATTATTTTGTAGGTTTAAAATATAAGTTAGATATCCATAACCCTGTTAATGATAGCGGGGTTTTTATTAGTACTACCGAGTTATTTGCTGGCATGACGGTGTGGCAAGCAAATCCTAAAGTCATTGAGGTGTTGCAAAGTAATAACCGCCTACTTGCGGGCAATAAATTGGAGCATAGTTATCCACATTGCTGGCGTCATAAAACCCCACTTATATTTAGAACAACGGCACAATGGTTTATTGGCATGGATGTTAAGGCAAAAGATGGCAGTTCTTTGCGAGAAAAGGCTCAAATTTCAGTTGATAACACTAAATTTTTCCCAGATTGGGGTCGTGCACGGTTAGATTCTATGATAAAAAATCGACCAGATTGGTGTATTTCTAGACAAAGAGCGTGGTGTACACCGATGACTTTTTTTGTGCATAAGGAGACTGGGGAACTTCATCCAGATAGCTACGCTATATTGCAAGATATTGCTGGTTTAATTGAAAAAAATGGAATAGATGCTTGGTTTGATAGTAATTTAACTGCAGAATTCTTAAATATAAATGATGCGGGTAATTATAAAAAATTAACAGACACGATGGATGTATGGTTTGATTCTGGGATTACTCATTTAAGCGTATTGGCGAAACGTAAAGAGTTACAATGGCCAGCTGACTTGTACTTAGAGGGTTCGGATCAGCATCGTGGTTGGTTTCAATCTTCGTTATTCACAGGGTGTGCGGTTAAAGGTGAGGCACCGTATAAGGCACTCTTGACGCATGGCTTTACAGTGGATGGTAAAGGGTATAAGATGTCAAAATCATTAGGTAATATAGTATCTATTGAAAGCGGAGTAAAAAAACATGGTGCGGATATTTTACGTTTATGGATAGCGTCAACAGATTATTCGGGTGAAATTGGCTATTCTGAAGAAATCATGAAGAGAGTATCTGAATCATATCGTCGGATTCGCAATACCTTACGTTTTTTATTAGCTAATCTTGTTGATTTTGACATTAAAAAGGATGCGGTTGAACTAGATAATCTGGTTGAAGTGGACAAATACGCATTAATAATGTTAGAAAAACTCCATCAAAGAGTAGTAAATGAGATCTATCCGAGTTACCAATTTCATCTTTTAACACAAGAGTTAGTTGCATTCTGCTCTGAAAATTTGGGTGGATTTTATTTAGATATGTTAAAAGATCGCTTATATACCTCAAAGGTTGATGGACATGCACGGAGGTCGGCTCAAACAACCTTGTACCATATAGCTAATTCTTTAATATTAATGTTATCACCAATTTTATGTTTTACAGCAGATGAGGCATGGGAATTCTTACGTAATGATAAATCAGATAGTACCTTATATCATACATTTTATGTAATTCCACAAATTAAGGATAAGGTTGAGATAAGTGCATGTTGGGATAGAATTTATCAATTTAGAGAAGTAGTACTTAAAGAATTAGAAAATAAACGTGCTGATGGTATCATTGGTTCATCATTACAGGCAGAAATCAAAATTAAGGCAACCGAAGATTTATTCTCAGTACTGAATTATCTATCGAATGATTTAAAATTTGCCTATATGGTTTCAAAAGTTGAGTTACAGCAAGGCTCTGAAAATTTAGTTGAAGTTATGGTGAGTAATGCGGTAAAATGTGAAAGATGTTGGCATTATTCTGAAACTGTCGGTAAAAACAATGAGCACATGACAATATGTGAGCGTTGTGTGGCAAACCTAACAACACATGGTGGTGAAAAACGCACCTTTGCCTAACGGCTATCTATTTAATTAAGGAGATAATAATGAATAAATGTCATTTAGTACAAAAAGTAAAATTTGGGCGTAATGTGAGATATTACTTATTGGGGTTAGCACTGGTAGTGATGTTATTAGATCAGATCACTAAATATATTGTGCGTCAAAACTTAACCCAATATGAAATGAGACCAGTTATTGATCACTTTTGGAATTGGACTTTAAATTATAATACTGGGGCTGCTTTTAGCTTTTTAGCTAGCAATAACGGAAATTGGCCCAAAATTTTTTTTGGTATTGTTGCTACATTGGTATCAATTTGGATTATTAATTTTCTTTTAAATAAGACCTATTCCTTAATTTCTGGCTTAGCTTTAAGTTTTATTTTAGGCGGAGCGGTAGGTAATTTGGTAGATAGAATTATTCATGGAAAAGTGACGGATTTTATTGATTGGTATTATGGTGCACATCATTGGCCAGCATTTAATGTGGCAGATAGCTTTATTTGTATCGGTGTGGTTTTAATGATTATTGAAGGTATATTTTTTGCTAATTGTGATAAGAGGAAGTAGTAGTTGCAACAAACTCAGAAAAAAATAATTTTAGCTAATCCACGGGGTTTTTGTGCTGGAGTGGACAGAGCGATTGCTATTGTTGAAAAGGCATTAGAGAAATACGGGGCACCTATTTATGTGCGTCATGAAGTTGTGCATAATAAGTATGTAGTGGATGATTTAAAAGAACGTGGAGCGATATTTATAGAAGATATTTCTGATGTTCCAGAAAACAGTACTCTTATTTATTCGGCACATGGAGTTCCGTTATCGGTACGTCGTGAAGCTGAGCTTAAACAATTAAAAATGATATTTGATGCAACATGCCCATTAGTTAGTAAGGTGCATGTAGAGTTAAAAAATTTGCACAAGAATGGTTATACTATTATTATGGTGGGGCATAAAGGGCATCCTGAAGTAGAGGGCACGATGGGGCAGGTATCTGGGAATATTTTTTTAATTGAAACTGAGGCAGATATTATTTCATTACCAGTTAAACATGATATAGATAAAATTGCAGTGGTTACACAAACCACGTTGTCAGTAGATGAAACAAAAACTATTTTGGATAGACTTCGAGCCACTTTTACTAACTTACGCTTACCAAAAAATGAAGACATTTGTTATGCTACCCAAAATCGACAAGATGCGGTAAAGAAAATGGCTCAAGTTTGTGATATAATAATAGTAATAGGTAGCAAAAATAGTTCAAATTCAAATAGGTTAAAGGAATTGGCCGAAAAATTAAACGTTAAATCATATTTGGTTGATTTTGCATCAGAAATCGAGAGTGATTGGCTAAAAGGTATTGATTGCGTAGGAGTCACGGCTGGAGCGTCAGCACCAGAAGTCTTAGTAAATGGTGTAATAAAAAAACTTAATGAATACGGTTTCACCGATACGGAAACTTTAACCACGGTGGAGGAGCATATGATTTTTGCTCTACCAAGTGAACTTAGATAATAAAGGAACTACAGTATGTTAGATGGTCTATCCACTAAATTTCAAAGTATAGTAAAAACTATTTCAGGTAACGCTAGGCTTAGCGAGAGTAATATTAATGATGCTTTAAGAGAAGTGCGTATTGCCCTACTTGAAGCGGATGTGGCAATTCCTGTAGTAAAAACGTTTATTGAAAATATAAAAGTAGAAGCTCTAGGGCAAAAAGTTATAGGTAGTTTAAAACCAGATCAAGCATTCATTGGTGTTGTAAACGAAAAATTAACGGAACTAATGGGGCAATTTAATGATTCACTTGATTTAAGTTGTGTACCTCCAGCGGTTATTTTAATGGCTGGGTTACAGGGGGCGGGTAAGACTACCACTGTGGGTAAATTAGCCAAACGACTAAAAGAAGTTGATAAAAAGAAAGTCCTAGTTGTAAGTGGTGACGTATATCGACCAGCAGCGATTGAACAACTTAAAATTCTGGCTAAAAGTTTGGATGTTGAGTGTTTTCCTTCGGATATATCCCAAAAACCGATTCAAATTGTTAAAGATGCAGTAGATTATGCTAGACGTCATTATTTTGATGTTTTAATTGTTGATACTGCAGGTCGTTTAAGTATTGATGAATACATGATGAATGAGATTAAAGAGTTGCATCAAGAATTAAATCCAGTAGAGACATTATTTGTAGCCGATAGTATGTTGGGGCAAGATGCAGTAAACACAGCTAAGGCATTTAATGATGCGCTCGCAGTGACGGGGGTGATTTTAACTAAGATGGATGGTGATTCTCGTGGTGGTGCGGCATTATCTATACGTCAGGTTATTGGTAAACCGATAAAATTTATTGGTGTATCTGAAAAAACAAATGGCTTAGAGCCATTTTATCCAGATAGGTTAGCTTCACGTATTTTAGGTATGGGGGATGTATTATCTCTGATTGAAGAAGTTAAGGGTTCTGTTGGTGAGGCAGAAACCAAACGGTTAATGGACAAAGTCAAAAAAGGTAAGAAATTTGACTTAGAAGATTTTAAAATGCAGTTTGAACAAGTGAATAATATGGGTGGTTTAGGTAAAATCATGGATAAACTACCAAGTGCACTTGCCGCCAAGGCTCCACAAATGATAAATGACACGATGGTAAAAAAACATGTGGCGATTATTAACTCAATGACAATCAAAGAACGGAGAAATCCTGACTTATTAAAAGCCTCACGTAAAAAACGTATAGCCACGGGGAGTGGGACATCAGTTCAGGAAGTTAATCAATTATTAAAGCAGTATGAACAAATAAATGGTATGATGAAAAAATTAGGTGGCGGTGGAATCATGAAAATGATGGGGGGATTAAAGCATCTAATACCTAAAATGTAAATCGAAGGTGGTGAGATCATGGGCGCTCTATATATAAATTACTTTGATAATATAGATAAAGTATTTATTACCTTATCTGTAATTATCTTTTGTACTGGAGCTATGTACAGACTTTCGATATTATTAGGTAAACCAATGATAATTGGTGGACTCTTGTCTGGGGTACTATTAAGTCATATTCCTTTATCTACAAAATACTTTGATATTCAAAGCTGTTCAATTTTTGGTTCCTTAGGCATCGTGTTTTTTTTGATGTTTATCGGTAGTCAATTTAATTTTTCGCGAATTATCAGAAGTAAATTTCACCGCACTGTGCCGTTTATTCTTATTTTTATCCCATTTGTTGTTGGCGCTCTAATGATTTGGGTTTTACTGAAATTCAAAATGGTGGATTTATATGGTCAAAAGCATATTATTTTAATTGCTGGTTATTTAGGGCTAACGGTGTCGGTTACGTCTTTATCTATGATAACAATGTTTATAAATTATTCTTATTTCAAATTTTCTAAAGTCGGTAAATTAGCGATATTTACTGCATCCATTGGAGAAATCGCTTTTTGGTTAATCTTTGGGGTAATATTAATTTATTTTCAACAAAACGAAACGTTAGTGTTGGAACGGTCAATAGGGCTTGCCGTCTATGTTGTATTTCTCTTACACGTTGCACCTAAATTGATTAAGTATTTTGTCTCCAAGATAGAAACTCAAATTGCAATGTTGTGGTTTTTGATTATAGGGTGTTTGATATCAGCAGTAATCGCAGATATGGTGAATTTGCATCAAGTGTTTGGTGGTTTTATCTTTGGAGTGTTATTGCCAAAACATAATGTACTTATTAATAAGGTACGAGCGCAATTAGATAGTTTTGTATCGATTATATTATTACCTGTGTTTTTTGTTAAAACTGGTATGGATGCCAGTGTCAATATTAAGTTTGATTCAGTAAGTATTTATTTAAGTATAATTTTTATCGTGATTGTTATTATTGCTAAATATGGTAGCGCAATAATTGGCGGTAAGTTAGCCCATATATCGGTAAAAGACAGTTTTGTATTGGGGTCATTCATGAGTATTCGAGGTGTTACAGAAATTGCAATATTAAGCGTTGGTCGTGAAATCGGGTTAATTAATCAAAATACCTTTACGGCATTAGTTGTTATGGTCATGGTAACAACGTGGCTTGGGACGAATATAACTACGTATTACAATAGTAAAACAGCGAAGAATTCAAAGAAAATAAACTTTCATGCGGATACATAGTTATAATTTAATAATTAACAATTTTATATGTGAATAAATTTATGCAACAAGAATTAAGATCTTTACCCTTAGGTAGCTCTGACATTGGTACGATAATAAAACATAATTTTATGTATGTGGATAAAACCAAACTGGTATATGATATGGTGAAAGCACCAAATAAGTTTTTTCTATCACGCCCACGACGTTTTGGAAAAAGCACTTTACTATCTACCTTAAATGCAGTATTTTCTGGTGATAAAGAATTATTTAAAAACCAGTGGATCTATAATAGCCAATGGGATTGGCAAAAATATCCGATTATTCGTTTAGATTTTAATGTAGAAACTGATGTTGATTTAAAATTTTATATTAAAAGAGTTTTAAAAAATATTGCAATTCAATATGGGGTATTTAATGAGCTAGAATATAATACAGACTCTT
>CAITEL010000214.1 GCA_903891375.1 uncultured Neisseriaceae bacterium | reverse complement strand
TGAAATGTTTAAAAATTGAGCTACCACGCAAAACCTAGGTATAATTTTTTCGGGAAATTAGGATACTAAGTATAGTTTTAAAGGATGTTTTCAAGTTGCGCCAATTTTTATTTATTGCTTTATTATTTTTATGTGGTGTCTGTCAGGCTGGTTTTTTAAATGATTTAAGTAATGCCATAAATGGTGGAGGGTATCGTAAACATAATTCACGTAGCAAAACCTCCTATAATACTGAAAGTAAATTCAATAAATACTGTAGCACTGATCCGACGGCATATGGCATTCAAATTAAATGTAAAACCCCAGAAGATGTTATTACGAATATTAAACTTGAATCGCAGAATATACTGCGTTGTAAACAAATTAGTTTTGGTGTTAGTCAAAGTTATCCTGTAGCAATAAGTGTTGCGGATTATTTATTAGATAATCTAAATACGTGTAATGGTAGAATTGTTGGCCCAAATAAGATAAACTATTTAGAAGTAAAACAAAATAAAGATACTAATTATATCCAAAGAAATAAAACTGATATCTACTATGATATTATTTGTCCTAGTAAACAATACGACAATGATTTATATTTAAAATTGCAAGAAAACATACGTAATCAACAAAACACAAATTATACTTATTGTTTAAATACGACCCAGCCAGCTGCACATAACTTTGTTACTATGTTTTACATTTGCATGGCTATTGCATTTACATCATTGTTGTTATTTTTATATAAAAAATACAAAAAATAAATTAAGATGTTTTTAAGCTTACCTTTAACTCAAAAAATTTAAGGGTAGCATAGAATATCTCTAGTATTTGTGCCTTAATTGCTTCATGCTCAATTAAGCCAGTTTTTGAAGTAAACGCTGTTATTTCTAATGGAATACCTTGAATAGTTATGCGAGTGATCCGCACCGTGCTTAAATACGTTTGATTAATTTCTTTATGTTGTAGTAATGTTTGGTAAATAAATTCACGAAATAACATTAAATTAGTGACTGTATTTTCTTCGAAGTGATCATTTATTTTAGCTGATGCGGAAAAATTAATAGAATTTAGCTTATCCATAAACGATGGCTGTACTAAAGAAATGCTATTAGGGTCAATCATAATTGATTCTTTAAATCGTCTACCTTGGGATTTTATCATATATTCCCAATTTGTTACTGCTTCAGTGGTGATGCTATATGTTGGTATGGTCGTAATAGTGTTATCAAAATTTCTAATTCTAACTGAATTAATTGAGATTTCTTCAACAATACCGTCAATGTCAAATTTAGTAATAGATATCCAGTCGCCAATTCGCACCATCGACGTAGCATTAGCTTGGATACTTGATACAATACCCAAAATCGTATCACGAAAGATTAATAAAACTAATGCTGATAATGCACCTAGACCAGTGAGTATGGATGTAGGTGGTTTGCCAAATACATAGGCAACCGCTAAAATACCAGTAAAAAGCCAAGTAAAGAAAATTATGATCTTAATGTAACTATGCCATGACGATTTGTTTTCTCTATCAGAGATGTGTTGATAATAGTCATGTAGCGCACTGATGAAACGATTAATTGATACGGTTAGTATATATAAATTAAATAAATTCGCACACTTTAAGGTGAAGCTAGCAATAGTAATTGAGAAAGGGTTACTATTGCTTACGAGGAAAAAGCTACCAAATACAAAAACTAGACCAAAGGATAAGAGTGAGAGGGTGCTAAACACGTGGTATTTTTCGATTAATTGAGCTAATGTCCATTTAGAGGTTTGCAGTTTATGATTAAGTGCTTTAATTAATGTTTTTCGAATTAAATAATCAACTCCAACAGCAACAGCACCAATTAATGTTATAATTATTATAGAGCTAAAGATAGTTTTTAAGTTGCTATTGGTTACCCAACTAAGAAAACTATTACTCACTAGATCAGGCATAGATTAAACTCCAATTTTTATAGGATAATAAATTATTTTACTTACCTTCTGGTTTAAAAGACATTTATTTTTTGTCACGTAGAACCAAGTTTGTGAAAAACCAACAATGAGGTTGTAGTAATGATAAAATATAGCCTTATAAGTAACTATTTTAACATTAAGAGTAGTGTGTTAGTTTAAAAATATAAAATATTTTTAAACTGTTTGAGTATAGATTTATTTCAAATAGCTTAAAATTTAGAAAGTTCAATAAATGCAAAAAACATTAAAGCCATTGCCTGTGAGTATATCGGATATTACGACAATATTATCTAATGGGTTTCAATATGTAGATAAAACTGAGTTTGTATACAACATGGTGCAATATCCAGGTAAATTTTTTCTCTCACGTCCCCGTCGCTTTGGTAAAAGTATGCTACTGTCTACGTTTAATGAAGTCTTTAGTGGTAAGAAAGAATTATTTAAAGAGCAATGGATATATAAAAGTCCATGGGATTGGCAGGTATATCCAATTATTCGTCTTGATTTTAATGTAGCTATGAGCACTGATTTAGAGTTTTATATTAAAGAAAAGTTAAGTATAGTTGCACGTAATTATGATATATATGATGAAAATGATTATAATAGGCTACCATATGATTTGTATTTTAATGAAATAATTATAAATTTACATAAAAAATATAACCAACAGGTTGTAATTTTAATTGATGAATACGATAAGCCAATTTTAGACGTTATTGATGATGTGGCTCTGGCATCAAAGAAACGTGACATCTTAAAAGGTTTTTATACTGTTATTAAAGCTGTGGATGAATGTTTACGTTTTGTGTTTTTAACTGGAGTAACTAGATTCAGTAGGGTTGGTGTGTTTAGTGATTTAAATAATTTAAATGATATTTCGATGACACCACGCTTTGCTACAATTTGTGGGGTAACACAAACAGAATTAGAGCTGTATTTCAAAGATTATATTGAGCAGTTTGCCAAGTCTCAAAATTTAAGCATAGTGGATTGTATGCAAAAAATCAAAAAGTGGTATAATGGCTTTTGTTTTAATCGTAATGCAGTATCAGTGTATAATTTGTATTCCACTATATTACTATTATATAATCAAGAATTTTCTAATTATTGGTTTACTAGTGGTAGTCCATCATTTTTAATGAAATTAATAAAAAAAGAAACAAATCTAGAGTTGTTTAAATTTGATAACTACCAGTTATATGCTTCACAGTTTGAAACATTTGAAATAGAT